>JBFWNO010000090.1:0-11312 GCA_050251015.1 Planctomycetota bacterium | reverse complement strand
CCATCAACCTCCTGCATTCGAGTATCACCGGCGATGTGACGGCCGGGTCATTCGGAACGGCACCCACGGCGGCGATCTCCATCTACAACATCCAAACCCTGCCTTCGGGGGCCGTCACAGGTTCCGTGTATACCCCCCTCAACCTGTCCGCAAAAAAGGGCGGGGCCGATCTCCAGAGGCTGGTCGGGACCACTTCCGAGGACATGACCTTTGCCTACAACACCACGGGCACTACGGTGCGCGACTTCATGAACTGGATGGAGCGCACCCTGGGGATCGATTCCTCGGCCGGTGAGACGGTGCTTTCCGGCAATGCGGCAGCGGGTAGCACCACCACCTCCCTGGTGTTGGATGCTGAAACGGCGGCCACTTTTGAAACGGCGGGCAGCACCTCCACCTCTGACACCCAGCTCCTGTTGAAAATCGTGTCGGGCACGGGGGCAGGACAGAGCGTGCTGGTGAACCCCTCCACAGCATATACGGCGGCCACCAACACCTTTGCCTTTGGCGCCGCCAGTGCCTGGGGCATCGCGGCCGATGCCACCAGCCAGATCGTGGTGCAGAGAATGACCTCGCCGCATGACGGACGGTTCAGTGCCGACGAACCGGTGGCCTCCACGAAGCTGACCGACTTCATCACAACGGCCACCAGTGCCAACAACTCGTCGGTCCAGGTGGATCCCACGGTTCTACAGGCCACCATTGCCTCCGACAGGATCCATGTCGGGGACATCGTTCGCTTCACGGGTTCCTCGGGTGATGCCCAGGGCAAGATTGCCGTGATCCGTGACATCAACCGCGCCACCGGGGTCATCACCTTCAATGTGGACGGATCCAGCAGCGGGCTCGGACTCACCGACAGCGTGGGGGCTCTGATCACACCTCCATCCGGTGCCCACTTTGATGTGCTGGGACCGGCCGGCGTGGGTTTCTCCAGCGATGGCGTGTTGAAGGTCAATGGCAACCTCGGCCAGTTCAATGACATCACCGATCTGACCATCACAGACGACGACAACGCTACGCTCCTGCAGTTCACCCAAGACAACAATGCCACGGGTGAAAGCGGCAGGACAACGTTCGTGGTCTACGATTCCACGGGCAACCCCAAGGAAGTCTCCGTGTCGTTCTATCTGGAGAGCCGCACCGACAGCACCACCAGCATCCGCTGGATCGCCGAGAGCCCCAATGACACGGATCTTGATGAAAGCGTAGCCACTGCCGTGTCGGGAGGTACCCTCACCAGCGACAATGGCCGGGTGATCGGCGGGGGCCGTGTGGTCTTCGACGAGAACGGCCAGTTCGCTTCGGGGTATCCCAGCGGCAGCTCCACGGTGGTGATCGACGCCGTCAGCGGTGGGGCCGGGGCCTCCCTGTCCTTCGCACTGGACTTCAGCAACATCACCTCGCTCTCAAACGGCGTGACCGACATCAACATGCTGGACCAGGACGGCATGCCCGAGGGGGTGCTGGAAAGCTTCTCCGTGGGTGTCGATGGTGTGGTGACGGGGGTGTTCTCAAACGGGAGCACACGTTCGATCGCCCAGATCGCGCTGGGTCGCTTCAACAATCCTCAAGGATTGGTTGAGCTTGGGGATAACCTGTTCAGGATCGGGCCCAACTCGGGCTCCGTGCAAATTGGCACGGCCGGCACCGATGGCCGGGGTCTGATCCGCGGTGGGGCCCTGGAATCGTCGAATGTCGACCTTTCCAGGCAGTTCACCGACCTGATCACCACCCAGCGGGGGTTCCAGGCCTCGGCCCGGATTATCTCCACCGCAGACGAGCTTCTTCAAGAACTTGTCAATCTGAAACGATAACCCTATAGGGCCCAGCCTGCCGGGATCCCGTCATGGGGTCCCGGCAATCTGACCCACCTGGAGCCTCGATGATCAAGGTGACCCGCCTCAATGGGAAGGAGTTCGTTCTGAACGCAGAGATGATCCTGATGGTCGAGGCCACCCCCGACACGGTCGTCACCATGCGAGGCGGCGAGAAATATGTGGTCAAGGAAGGCGTTGAGGATGTCGTGTTGCGAGCCGTGATGCATGGACGGGCCCTGAGGACTCTGCCGGGCTGACATGGATATCGCCACCCTAATAGGCTCCATGGCCGCCGTCTTCCTGGTTTACTGGGGGATGTATTCTGCCAGTGACGGGAACATGATGCTGTTCACGGACGCTCCATCGATTGCCATCGTGATTGGTGGTGGTGTTTCCAGCGTGCTGGTTTCATCGCCCTTAGGCGACATGCTCAAACTCTTCAAGGTTGTGGCGAAGACCCTTTTCAACAAGCCCGTGGATCCCCAGAAACTGATCAAGGATCTGGTCAGCTTTGCCGAGCTGGCCCGCCGCGACGGAATTCTGGCCCTGGAGAACGTGATCAACAACCACGAATTCGAGTTTCTCAAGAAGGGTGTTCGCTTGGCGGTCGACGGCACCGAACCCGAGCTTATCGATACCATCCTTAATTCCGAGGTTGAGAATATCTCGAAGCGCCATGCCTCAGGCAAGAAGATTTGCGACCTGATGGGCAAGTATGGTCCGGCCTACGGGATGCTCGGCACCCTGATCGGGTTGATCGCCATGCTTGCGAACCTGAGCGACGTGTCCACGCTAGGCCCCAAGATGGGTGTGGCCCTCATCACCACGTTCTACGGTGCCATTGTGTCGAACATGATCTTCCTGCCCATTGCCGACAAGCTTGAGATGCGATCCAAGCAGGAAATGCTCATACTTGAGATGGTGATCAAGGGGGTGATGAGCATCCAGCAGGGCGACAATCCCCGCATCGTTCAGCAGAAACTCTCGATTTACCTGCCGCCCAACGCGCGGCCTGAGGAAGAGTAAGTGGCCAAGCAAGAAACCCCGATTGTCATGGGGGCACCGGATTGGGTGGTCACCTACGGCGACATGATGTCGCTCCTGCTGACCTTTTTCATCCTGCTGTTTGCCATGAGTGAGGTGAAGAAGGACAAGATGGACCAGATCCAAACATCCATCAATGAGTGGGTGGGACTCGACCCGACAGAATACCCAAGCCTGGATCCCGAAAATGTCCAGGGGAGTGAATTGGAGAGCGTCCGGGATAGCACCATGGGTGAAAAGCGCGAGGGAGGGCTTGCAGACAACATCACGGTCGAGGACATGAAGAAGGAAATCCAGACCCTGAGGGAACTCCCTCCCGTGGTGGTGACAACCGGCTCTTTCCTCCTGTTTACCGAAGACACGGCGGATCTTCTTCCGGCATCGCTCCTGCATGTGAAGGATGTGGCTCAATTGATCAAAGGCTATCCCGGACAGAGGGTGGAAATCATCGGTCATGTGTCCCCGAAGCCCATTCCCCCCGAGGCCAAATTCAAGGACCCCATCGAATTGGGCTACCATCGGGCCCGTGTGGTGAGGGATCTTCTCGTCAATCGCTACAACCTGAAGCCGGAGCAGTTCAAGGTGGTCTCTGTGGGCACCTTTTACCCACCGGATCCGGCCACATGGCTCCAGAAGGATCTGTCTTCAAACGACAGGGTGGAGATCATTGTGACGAAGGTGCCCATGCCTCCCCGCCCAGCCCAGAAGGTGGGCTATAATCTGAGTGGGAGTCGCTGATGGCTGACAAGGAAAAACCCAAGGACGAGGTCGTCCGCGAGCGCCCCGATGGGGAAGCCGAAAAGGAAGCCAAGGGCAAGCCCTTGGCCTTGCTGGGTGCAGCCGTCTTGGTTGTCTTGGGTGGCGGTGCATTCGCCATTTACAAGATGATGGCCCCGGATCCGCAGGCCACGCCTGAAAAAGTGGCCGCTCCCGTCTCCACTAAGGAAGAAGCGGGTCAGGGGGATGATGTCGACTTTGGCAAATTGCAGGCCGATAAGCCCATCCTCAAAATCGAACTCGGGGAGCTCACCTGTACCCTCAGCTCCACCGCAGCCGGCGACAGCCGGCGCAAACGTTTCAAAATGGAGCCTGTGCTCATCCTGGTTCCTCACATGAATGCCGTGGAGAACAAGTTTGATGTGGCCAAAAATGATGCCATGCTCAAGCGTTACGAGGAGGCGAAGCCCATCCTGCGTCAGATCGTCATTTCCAGCGTGCTTCAGCTGGATGTGAATGAGGATGTCGATCCCGCCAATCTGGCAGACGACATTCGCAGGAGAATCAACAACTACGACGCCGACAAGAAGGAAATCAAGACCAACTATTCGACCTTCTTCGGCAGGAACCGTGTCATGAGTGTTTATTTCAACGTCTTTGAGCCGAGGTGACGGATGGCTGAGGAAGGCGGCAGAATCGGCGACCACCTGAGCGACGACGAACTGTCACGCCTGGTCGGAGAGCTTCTCCAGGACCCCTCGAGTGGCGTCAAGAGCGCTTCCGTCCCTGCCTTTGAGGACGTCACCGCAAAAAAGGCCAGCGAGAACACCAACGTGGAAAGGCTCATGGATGTGGCCCTCAACGTCCGTGTGGAGTTGGGGAGGACCATGATGTATGTGGAGGACATCCTCCATCTGGCGGAGGGTTCCGTTGTCCAGCTCGACAAGATGGCCGGCGACCCTGTTGATGTCATCGTCAACGGCCGGTTGGTGGCCCGCGGCGAGATCCTGGTGCTCAACGACAATTTTTGCGTGCGCATCACCGAGATCGTCGACCCAGAGGAACGCACCCTGTAAGATGGATTCCAAGCGGTGCTTGCATAAGCATCGTGTTGGATCCATAGAGAGAAGAGAGACAAGCTGGGGCGGCGCGCGGGCAACACGCGACGTCCCGCGGAGGGGACTGCACTATGCGCCGGGCCTTCGGGGGGCTTTGGTTGTTGATGTTCTTGGTATTCGGGGGCCCTGCCTTGGCGGCTCCCGAGACGGTGTCGCCTTCCATCCCGACCAGGCCTGGAGTGCCGCTTCCATCACCCGAAACTGCGGAGCCGCTGGTTTCCCCCTACAACATTGTCACAGTGGTCGGGTTCCTGATCTTTGCCATCGCGTTGGCGATATGGCTCAAGGGCCGCCGCAGCAAGGGTGACGGAATCCTGGGCAAGAAAGGCAAGCTTCGCTTCCTTGAATCGATGCTGGTGGGAGTCCACAAGGTCCATGTCGTGGCCCTGGGTGACAGGGTCTACGTCCTCGGATCCTCGAATCAGGGCCTGACCTGCCTGGATGTGATCCGCGACGGATCCCTTCATGCCGAACTCACCCAGAGCGAACCTGCGCAGGCCGCGCCCAGCAGGGAATTCCGCGATGAGTATGCCAGCATGGTCGAGGAAATGTCGCGATCCCAAAAGGGTCCTGTCGGCGGCTGGCAGGGGAAGTTGGCTGGCGAGCTGGAGGATATCCGCCGCCGGTTGAAGGACCTGCCATGAAACGGCACATGGCCATGTTGATCCTGATGCTCTTGGCCGGCGGGGTTCTTTCGGCCCAGGAACTTCCGATTGGGGAACCTCCGATCCCCTTCCCAACCGGGCTGACCGATGCCAAGGATCCCAAGCAGGTGGCGACGGTCTTGGAGGTGGTGGCCCTCATCACGATCCTCACGCTGGCGCCCAGCCTGTTGGTGCTGACCACGGCCTTCACCCGCATCGTCATCGTGCTGAGCTTCCTCCGCAGGGCCCTGACCACCCAGAGCCTGCCGCCCAACCAGGTGATGATGGGCCTGAGCCTTTTCCTGACCTTCGTGGTGATGCATCCCACCTGGAGCCGCAGTTGGGACGAGGGGATTTCGCCCTATCTCGATGGCACTCAGACCTCAAGGACGGTTGCCTACGAGAGGGCCGCTGCCCCTGTGAGGGAATTCATGTTTGCCCAGGTCGATGCCAACGGGTGGGATGAGCTCTATCTGTTCATCGATGCCACGGGCCTCAAGCCCGTGAGCGAAGAGGAGGGCCTGACCTATGACGACATTCCCACGCCGATGCTGGCCAGTGCCTTCGTGCTGGGAGAACTCAAGCGCGCCTTCATCATGGGATTTTTTCTCTACCTTCCCTTCCTCATCATCGACATGGTGGTGTCCTCCATCCTCATGAGCATGGGCATGATGATGCTCCCGCCGATTGTCATTTCTCTTCCGTTCAAGATCCTCATCTTTGTGATGGCCGACGGGTGGAGGCTGGTGGTGGGGAACCTGATGCGCAGTTTCGGTCCGGTGCCGTCGTGAGGCCGGCATGACGGACCATCTTCCCGAAGCCATTGCCCTGGCCCAGGAGACGCTGAAGGTGGTGGTGATCCTTTCGGCCCCGCCCCTGCTGGTGGCGCTGGTGGTGGGCACGGCGATCAGTGTGGTGCAGACGGCCACCCAGATCCAGGAGATGACCCTCTCCTTCATCCCCAAAGTGATCGCCGTGCTGGCCTGCTTCTTCGTGCTGCTTCCGTGGATGCTTCAGGTCCTCATCGACTTCACCCGCACTGTCATCACCGACATGGCTTTTGCGTTCATCGGGAAGGTCTGAGGCATGCTCACCTGGTCGATCCGTGAAGCCCTGCTTTTCTTCCTGCTCACCCTGCGCATGGGGGGACTCATGGCCTTCACCCCCTTCTTCGGATCCACGGTGGTCCCGGTGCGTGTGCGCATCTGTCTTTCGTTGGTGCTGGCCTATGCGGTGTTCGGGGCCCTGCCGCGTCAGGATCTGCCCGAATCGGTGGGAGGCTACTTCGTGGCGGTGCTCGGCGAGATGGCTGTGGGGGCGGCCTTGGGCCTGGTCTGCAACATCCTCTATACCGCCGTCCAATTCGCCGGGCAGATGGTGGACCACGAGCTGGGTTTTACGATGAACGAGCTCCTGGATCCCTTCACCGAGGAAAGCGGCACGCTGACCGGACAGTTTCAGTTTTTCCTTCTGATGGTGCTGATCCTCCTGATGGGGGGGCATCTCCGCTTTCTCGAGGTGTTTCTTGAGACAGTATCCAGGGTTCCCCTGGGATTGGTGAGCCCGGGGCACGAATTCATCAACGTCCTGGCGGGTGTACTGGCCATTTCATTCCAGATAGCGGTGAAATTCGCGGCTCCCCTGCTGGCCCTTTCCTTCCTGCTCAATGTGGCCCTCGGTTTCGCTTCGCGGGCCGTGCCCGCGCTGAATGTGCTGGTGATCGGATTCCCGGTGAAGATCTTGATGGGGCTGGGACTCATGATGGTGGCCATGGGGCAGATCATGTACCACTGCCGGACAGTAGCCTCGACCTGCGTCGAGGAGACAGGCAAGGCCGTAAACGCCTTGATGCGCACCGATGGCTGAGAACCCGGAAGGCATGGAAAAGACAGAGGAGCCCACGGCTCGGCGCCTCGAGGAGGCCCGTGAGCGTGGGCAGGTGGCCCGCAGCCAGGATCTCAATGCAGCCGTCATCCTGCTGGCCAGTATGCTGCTCCTGGCGGCCCTCGGCGACGGGATGGGCTCCCGCCTGGTGGAGTTCACGCGGGAGTGTTTCACCCGCATGGCCGATCCGGCTGGAAGTGTGGAGTGGTTCCTGTCTGAGAGCCCGCGATGGCTTTCCGTCCTTCTGATTGTCCTCGCGCCCTTCATGATCTCGCTGGCTGTCATCACCTACGTCCTGTGCCTGACGCAGGTGGGTTTCATGTTCACCCTCAAACCCCTGATGCCGGATTTCACCAAGATGATGGATCCGCTCTCGGGTATTGCCAAGATCTTCGAGAAGGAAAACGCCATCCGTCTGCTCATGACTCTGGGCAAGACGGCCATCATCGTGTGGGTGGCGGCCGTGCTGATCGGCGACAATCTCAACATGCTCTGCAGTCTCGGGCTCTTTGAGTTCGACAGCATCTTCACGCAGAGCGCCCATCTGTCCTTCGACCTGGGTGTGAGGATCGCGCTGGTGATGTTGCTGTTGGCCCTCTTGGATTGGCGCCACCAGCGCCAAAGCACGCGCAAACAGCTGATGATGACCCGCGAGGAGGTGAAAGAGGAGACCCGCAACATGGAGGGGGATCCCAAGATCCGCTCGCGGAGACGCGCGATGCAAATGCGGCTCATTCGCGAGCGCATGAGCCGGAGCGTCAAGGATGCAAAGGTGGTGATCACCAACCCTGTCGAGCTGGCCGTGGCTATCGATTACGACATGGAGCGGGATGTGGCCCCCCGTGTGGTGGCCAAGGGCGCCAGGCTTATGGCGGCGCACATCAAGGATCTGGCCCGCGAGAACGATGTTCCGATCGTGGTGAACCGTCCCCTGGCGCGGGCTCTCTATGAGGCCGTGGAAGTGGGGGAGGTCATCCCTGAAAAGCTGTACAAGGCTGTCTCCGAGGTGCTGGCCTACATCTGGTCGGCCGATGAGATGAGGAGAGCCTCATGATGGAGAAGCTCAGGTCGCTGGCCCTGTCGCGCGGGACCATGATGACGGCCCTGATCGTCTTCCTGCCGGTGGTGCTGATCCAGCCCCTGCCTCCCTTCGTCCTCGACTTGCTGCTGAGCGTCAACCTGGCCCTGGCCATCCTGGTGATGCTCACCTGCATGTACATCCGGCGGCCGCTGGAATTCTCGGTGTTCCCGTCCCTGCTGCTGATCCTCACCCTGTTCCGGCTGGTGCTCAACGTGGCCTCCACGCGCCTGATCCTGTCCCAAGGCTATGCCGGGGGGGTCATCAGCGCCTTCTCGGAATTTGTGGCCGGGGGCAACCTCGTGATCGGAATCGTGATCTTTGTGATCCTGGTGGTCATCCAGTTTGTGGTCATCACCAAGGGTGCCACGCGGATCGCCGAAGTCAGCGCAAGGTTCACCCTGGATGCCATGCCCGGCAAGCAGATGGCCATCGACGCCGATCTCAACAGTGGCCTCATCGACGAGAAGTCGGCCCGCGCCAGGCGCCAGGAAATCACCATGGAAGCCGAGTTCTACGGGGCTATGGATGGTGCCTCGAAGTTCGTCCGCGGCGATGCCATCGCCGGGATCGTCATCACCCTCATCAATGTTTTCGGGGGCATCATCTCGGGCATGGTCCTGCTGAAACAGGACATCTGGACGGCCCTGGAGACCTTCGTGAAGCTCTCGATCGGCGACGGTCTGGTGAGCTCGATGCCGGCCTTCATCATCGCCCTGGCCTCGGGCTTGCTCATCACCCGCACGGCGAGCCAAGACAGTCTGGGCGAGGAACTGCTCAAGCAGATCTTCAAGGACAAAAAGCCCATCCTCATCTCCAGTGTCACCTTGATCGGCCTGGCTTTCACGGGCCTGCCCACGTGGCCCCTCCTGGCCCTGGGGGGCGGGCTTATCCTGATCACCCGCTCGATGGACAAGCGCGAGCGCAGGGAGATGGCCCAGGCCACCGAAGTGGAAAAGAAGCAGCAGCAGGACCAGGCCCTGCCTCGGGCCGAGAAGTTCCTCGACCTCGATGCCATGGAGCTGGAGATGGGCTACGGCCTTATCAGGCTCTGCGACGCGGCCAAGGGAGGCGACCTGGTCGAGCGCATCCGCATGATCCGCCAGCAGATGGCCGGGGAGCTGGGTTTCATTGTTCCTTCGGTCAGGATTCGCGACAACATGAACCACGACCCCCACACCTACATCGTGAAAATCAAGGGTGTCGAGGCCGCCCGGGGGGCCATCTATCCCGACGAGGTCCTGGCCATGGACACCGGCGCCGTCAACGGCACCATGCAGGGCCGCCAGGTGAAGGAGCCGGCTTTCGGAATGAAGGCCGTCTGGATCGCCCCCGTGCAGAAAGACAGGGCCGAGGCGATGGGCTACCACGTGGTGGATGCCGCCTCGGTGCTGGTGACCCATCTCATCGAGATCCTCAGGGCCCATGGCCACGAACTGCTCACGCGCCAGGAGACGGCCAACCTCATCAAGAACCTCGAGGCCCGTTCTCCGAAGGTGGTCGAGGATTGCCTCAAGAACAACCTCGTCACGATGGGCGATGTCCAGCGCGTCCTGCAGTGCCTCCTGAAGGAAAGGGTGAGCATCCGGGACCTCGAGACGATCCTGGAGACCATCACCGATTACGCGCCCAGGCTCCGCGGGGAAAAGGGCCCCTTGGACCTCGAGACCCTGGCGGAGTATGTCCGGGTCAACCTGGGAAGGGCGATCTGCCACAGCGTGCGGGGGTCCGACGGTTCCATCCATGTGGTGCTCCTCGAGCCGCGGCTTGAGGATCACCTGATCAAGGGGCTCCGCCGCAACAATGGCGGTCACAACATCGAATTGCCCGAAGAGGCTCGTCAAGCCGTAGCCCAGGCCATCGCCCGCCAGATTGAGAAGATGATGAGCAAGGGGCATCCCCCCGTGTTGGTGGTTGATCCCTCGATCCGCCGCCATGTCCGGAAGCTGATGGACCGTTCGGTGCCCAGTCTCACCGTCCTTTCAACCCTGGAGTTGCCTTCCGATATCGAACTGAGCGGTGAGGGTGCCGTCATGATGCCGGAGGCCGTGCGTGCGGCGGGCTGAGAATCCATAATGTTGTTTCGCGGGGAAGCTTAATGAAAGCCCAGCAAGAGAGAGAAGAGAGGACATTCTGTCACGAGACTTTGCAGGGGGCCCTTGCCGCCGTGAAGGAGGCGTACGGCCCCGGCGCTTTCATCGTGCAGACACGGCAGATCCAAAAGGGCGGATTCCTCGGCCTCAACCGCAAGAACCTTGTCGAGGTGGTGGCCCGTCCTGAAGGGGCCACGCCACCCAGGCCCCAACGCCCACAGGCGATAGCCACGCCGACACCGGCACCGGTCCATGGCAACCTTCTTCAACGTGCCTACGCGGAACCCCGGCGCGATTTTTCGGCTTCGGAATCAGGCTCGGTGCAGGGCGCCCGGCGCATCGAACGTGACATGGAGGGCCTCCGGAAGTCGATGGACCAGCTCATGGTCATTGTCAAGGAACTAGCCCTCAGGTCCCGTGAGCGCGATGAATTGGCTGGTCTCACCGAGGAGCTCCAGGCCCTGCATGCGGAGCTGTTGCATCTGGGAGTCCGTGAATCCCTGTCCCGCAAGCTGGTCCAGGAGCTCAACCACGATCTGACAGGATCCGCCCTGAGCGACCCTGTGCGCCTCCGGGAGGAACTGCGCTCCAAGATTGCCTCGAGGATCCGAGTGGCCCAGCCCCTGTTGGCAGGGGAGGGGGGACCCCGGGTGGCCATGTTCATCGGTGCCACCGGAGTCGGGAAAACCACCTCTATCTCGAAGCTGGCTGGGCACACTCACCATTACCAACGCCTGGATGTGGCCCTGATGACCATCGACACCTACCGCATCGCCGCCACCGACCAACTCCATCGCGTGGCCGACATTGTCGATGTCTCGCTCCGGGTCGAGACCTCCCCCGAGGGGCTCAAGAGGGGGCTCCGGAGCTTTGCCGACAAGGATCTGGTGCTCATCGACACGGCCGGTCGTTCA
>JBFWNO010000089.1:0-11416 GCA_050251015.1 Planctomycetota bacterium | reverse complement strand
CAGCTGAGCCGGATCGCCCCCCAGCCTGGCTCGCTGGGTCTGCGCTGGGAGCAGGAGGGTTCATGGTGGGCCGAGGGCTTCGGCACCAACACCCGGCCGCAGAAGCGGCTCTCTTACGGAGACAGCCGGGACACCGAGCGCGTCCCTCCTGGAGGGACGCCCGGGTACAACCTCTACACGGTGCGCGGCGGCTGGAACATCCTCGAGAACCTCGAGCTTTCGCTGGCGGTGGAGAACATCACCAACAAGGTCTACCGTGTGCACGGCTCGGGCACCGCCGAGCCCGGCCGCAACGTTGTGGCGGCCATCGATTGCAGGTTCTGACGTCGCGTTGGGGCAAAAAAAAAGCCCCGCCATGCGGCGGGGCATCTGAAGAACTCTAAGGCTTAGGACAGGTGCTTGGCAACGAGAGCGGTCATCTCGAACATCGAGACTTGCTTCTTCTTGCCGAAGATCCCGCTGAGCTTGTCGTCAGCATTGATCATGCGCTTGTTCTTGCTGTCTTGGAGACCGTTGCGCTTGATGTAGGCCCAGATCTTCTTGGTCACTTCCGTGCGGGGAAGGGGCTTGCTGCCGACGAGGGCGCCGAGCGTGCTGCTGGGTGTGAGAGCCTTCATGAAGGCGGCGTTGGGCTTGCGCTTGCTCTTTGTTTTGGCCTTGGCCTTGGTTGATTTCTTCGCTGTTTTCTTAGCTGCCATGTGATTCCTTTCGAACTAGGAAGTTATTGAGCACCGTGCTCTATCTCTTCTCTCCCTATGTGATAGTGGTTTTCATAGGGGAATGCAATGGAAATCCCCTATGAAGAGCCAGAATTCCCCCTATGAAACTCGCCCAATCCCCCTATGAAAACACCCACTGAAGTGCTCCGGGTCACCCTGGGCATCCCCTATGAAGGGGGGGTGGGGCGTTCAAGGGGTGGCACCCCCCTCAGAGGAGGCCGTTGCCCTAACCCCTGCCCCAGACGGGACTTCCCTGCTACAATGACCCCCGTCAATCCGAGGAGATTCCCATGGCTAACAAGACCCAGCGTTACGATGACAACACCCAGGGCAAGTGGTACGTTGACAAGGAATGCATTGATTGCGACCTTTGCAACGAGCTGGCCCCCAAGAACTTCTCCACAGCCAAGACGGATGACCACTCCATTGTCTTCAAGCAGCCTGAAACCGATGAGGAAAAGGCTCAGTGCCAGGAAGCCCTCGAGGGATGCCCTGTGGAGGCCATCGGCAACGACGGTTGATTCTGTGTCGGGGCGCACCGCGGTGCGCCCTTTACGACCCCAAGCCCGCCTTCGACCTTAATTTCTCCAACAGGGGTTGGGACACGGCCCGGGCCTTTTTGGCGCCTTCTTTGAGGATGTCTTCGATGTCATCGGGGCGCTTCATCCAGTCCTGATATCTCTCGCGGGGTCCGGCCAGGAAGGCTTCCAGTTCCGTCCAAAGAGCCTGCTTGGCCTCCCCATACCCCATTCCCCCTGAGCGGTAACGGCCGGCCAGAGCTTCCTGTTTGGTGCGGTCGGCGATCAGTTTGTAGAGTTTGAAGATGTTGCAGGTGTCGGGATCCTTTGGCTCATCCACACCCTTGCTGTCGGTGGTGATCCGCATGACCTTCTTCCGTTGGGCCGTCGGGTCCTCGAAAATTGCCAGGGTGTTGCCATAACTTTTCGACATCTTTTGGCCATCGAGTCCGACAATGGTTTCCACGGAGGTTTCGATGAGAGGCGAGGGGATGCGCAGACAATCCTCGCCCCAGGCGCGGTTGACCTTCTCGGCGATGTCGCGGGTCATTTCCACGTGCTGTTTCTGGTCGGCCCCCACCGGGACGTCGTCGCTCTCGACGATCAGGATGTCAGCCGCCATGAGGACGGGATAGGCAAAGAGTCCATGGGTGGCCTCGCGGCCCTTGGCCACGGCATCCTTGTAGGCATGGGCCCTTTCCAGCAGACCCATCGGGGTGAAACAGCTGAGGATCCAGGATAGCTCCGCAGTTTCCTGCAGGTCGCTCTGGCGGTACCACACGCTCTTCGAGACATCCAACCCGAAAGCGAGAAACACGGCGGTGATCTCCCGGGTGCTGGCCCGGAGCGCGGCGCCGTCCCGCTCGGTGGTCAGGGCGTGGTAGTCGGCCACGAAGTAGTAGCAGTCGTGGGTGGCCTGAAGTTTCAGGGCCGGCAAAATCATGCCGAGGAGGTTCCCCAAGTGAGGGGAGCCCGTGGGTTTGATGCCACTGAGGGAACGGCGTTTCTTCATGACTTTCAGGATACCCGAAGGACCTTGTTCCACCAGTCTTTCAGTCGGGCTTTCACCTCCTCCGGCGGCAGGGAGTTGTCCAGCACGAAGGTGGCCTGGGCCTCTTTCTTGTCGAGGGGGGCCTGGGCCGCTTCGCGAGAGGCCCAATGTTCCCGCATCCAACCCCGGGATTGGACCCTCTGGAATCGGGTGTCGTCCGGGACTTTCAGGAAGATGACCTCCTGGCAGAGGAGCCTCAGGGGGCTTTCGGTCAGAAGGGGCACGTCCAGCACGGCCATGGGAGCCTTGGAGGCGTGTACCCCGGCCTCGATCCGTTCCCTGACAGCGGGGTGGATGAGCCCTTCGAGGAAGCGTCGGGATTCGGGATCCCCGAATACGATGCGTCCGAGTTCCTTCCTGTCCGTGGTGCCAAGGCGTTGGCGCACGGCCCCGGCAATCTTGGGTTCCTCAAGCACTTGATGGGCGATGGTATCGGCGTCAAATACCTCGGCGCCGAGTTCCTTGAGGATCCCGCTCACCGTGCTCTTGCCGCTGCCGATACCTCCCGTGAGGCCGACCACCAAGGTCATACGTCGCTCCAGCGCTTGCCGGAGGAGGTGTCCACCACCAGGGGCACCCGGAGCTTGGCGAAGTCGGTCATCAGGGAAGGCAGTGTCTTGAGCAGTTTTGTTGTCTCGGATGAGGGGGTGTCCACAATCAATTCGTCGTGGACCTGAAGCACCATGCGCGCCGCCAGCGTCTCACGGCGCAGCCAGGCGTCGACCCGGAGCATGGCCTCCTTCACCAAATCGGCGGCGGACCCCTGCATGAGGGTGTTGATGGCGATGCGCCCACCCATCTGGCGCATGGAGGCCCTGCCGGCACGGAGTTCGGGGATGGGGCGGCGGTGGCCCCCCAGGGTTTCCACATAGCCGAGCTCCTCGGCGGAGGCCACGGTTTTGGCAATGAAGTCCTTCACCCGGCTGAAGCGGGCGAAGTAACGCTCGATGAAGGCCGAGGCTTCCTTCTGGGGGATGCCCAGCTGGCCGGCGAGCCCGAAGGCGCCCTGGCCATAGAGGATCCCGAAGTTCACAGCCTTGGCGGCGGAGCGCTGTTCATCGCTGACGTCCTCCAGGGACACCCCGTTGACCTCGGCGGCCACAAAACGGTGGATGTCCTGGCCCTGTTCGAAGGCACGGCACAATTCGGGATCGGCGCTGAAGTGGGCCATCAAACGAAGCTCCACTTGGGAATAGTCGGCAGCCACAAACGTGTCTCCCCGGGCGGGGAGGAAGGCCTCACGCACAGCCCGTCCCCTTTCGGAGCGCACGGGGATGTTCTGGAGGTTGGGTCTTGTGCTGGCGACCCGGCCCGTGATGGCGCTGGTCTGGGAGAAGGAAGTGTGCAGGATGCCCCGAGCATCGCAGAGTTCCGGAAGGGCGTCGACATAGGTGTTCAGGAGCTTGGAGAGGCCTCGGTGTTCCTCGATCATCGCCGGCACGGGGTGCAGGCGGGCCAGGCCGGCAAGCACCTGCGAATCCGTGCTGTACCCCGTTTTGGTCTTGCGGCCACTGGGGAGTCCGAGTTTGGTGAACAGGACCTCCTGCAATTGCTTGGGGGAGCTGATGTTGAAGGGGCCCCCGGCCTCGGCGTGGATGCGCTCCTCCAGCTGAGCCAGGTCCTCGACAATCTGGGCCGACTGTTTCTTTAAGAGGGGGATGTCGAGCTTCATGCCGACCTCCTCCATGTCCAGGAGCAGGCGGGTGAGGGGGATTTCCTGTTGACGGTACTTGTCAAGCCGCCGGTCGGTCTCCGGCAGGTCGCCCTGCAGGGAATGCCAAAGCCGGAGGGTCATGTCGGCATCCAGCCCGGCATACACTCCTGTCTTGGCGACAGGGACCTTGTCCATCGTCACGGATTTCTGGCCCCGCCCAATCAGGTCCTCAATGGGGATCATGGCCTCCCCGAGCCTGTCGGAGGCCAGTTCATCCAGGCCCAGACGGCGGTTGCCCGGATCGGCCGCGAAGGCCAGGAGAAGGGTGTCATCGATCTCTCCCGCGGGCTCGAGGCCGGCCCGGCGTAAGAAGGCAAGGTCAAACTTGAGGTTGTGGCCCACCCAGCGCTGGTGCGGGTTCTGCAGCAGGGGTCCCAGAAGCTTCCGTGTCGCCTCCACCCCGAGTCCGCCTTCGGGGCACTCCACAGCCACATAGGCGGCCTCTCCCTTGTCCCAGGAGAAACTCAGGCCCACCAGGCGCTCGCGGTAAGGGTCGAATCCTGTGGTCTCGGTATCCAGGGAAAGGATGGAGGGGGCCGTGAAATCTCGGAGGAAGTCCCTGAGGGCCTTTTCATCATGGATGATCGTTGTCCGTGTCGAGGTGCCGGCTTCAGGTTTCGGTTCGGGAGCCGCCTTGGGAGCCGGCTCGGGGGTGCCATCGCGGTGGAAAAGCTTGTGAAAGTCCTCCTCCTTAATTTGCCTGAATCCCAGGTCGGTCAGGGCCTGGGCGGCATCCTGGCGGTTATAGGAGGAAGGACGGAGGTCGTTGACGGTGACCGGCAGGGGGACATCGCAATCCAGTGTCACCAGGCGCTTGGCCATGTCGAATTTGGCCCGGTTGTCCCTGATGGATTCCCGCTTCTTGTCTCCCTTGACCTCGTCAAGTCGGCGGTAGATCTCGTCGGCGCTCCCAAATTGCATGAGAAGTTCGGACGCCGTCTTGGGACCGATTCCCGGTATGCCGGGGACGTTGTCGGAGGAATCCCCGACCATCGCCAGGTAGTCGGTGACTTGATCGGGTCTCACACCCATTTCCGCCGGGAGGCCCGATGCATCCAGCAGAAGGTCCTTCCTCCCTTTGTATTGGCGGATGCCCTCGCCGAGGCATTGGCCGAAATCCTTGTCGTCGGAGACGATGACGACGTCCAGGCCGGCTTGGCGTGCTTTTTTTGCCAAGGTGCCGATGATGTCGTCGCATTCCACCCCTTCCTGGGCAATGACCTTGAACCCGAGTTTGGTCAGGATCTCCTGAAGGCGGGGGATCTGTTCGCTGAGTTCCTCGTCCATTTCCGACCGGTGCCCCTTGTAGTCGGGAAACATGTCATGGCGGAAAGTGGGGCCGGCGCTGTCGAAAATGGCCGCCACATGGGTGCAGGGAAACTTTTGGATGACCCTCCGGACTATGCTCAAGACGCCGAAAATGGCGTTCGTGGGTCTCCCCTGGGGGTCGGAAAACCGGCCCTTGAGCGCATGGTAGGCTTGAAAGCACTGGGCATGCCCGTCGATGAGCAAGAGGGTGGGGGCGGGGGGCATGAGTGGGGCGATAATCCCATGAAATTGGCATATCGTCAAACCCATCTGGAAAGCATGGTTGTCAGGGCCGATTTCCACCCTAAAATACCCGGTGCCGCAATGTCGGCGAATAGGAGTCGCTATGGCCCGTCGGGGAAATATGATGCATCCGGGATTTCTTGCCGGTTTTATCGTGCTGGCAGTGATTGCGGCCACTCTGGGTTACATGACCTATGAGAAGAGCAACCAGATTGAGAAGCTTTCCAACGACCTGACGACGGCCAAGGAAAAGGCCCAGAAGTCGGATGAGGACTTCATCAAGGAAAAACAACTCCGGATCGACGAGGGCATGTTCCTTTACGGGTGGGATGCGGAAGGCAACGGGGCCAAGAGCTCTTTGCAGACAGTTGAAGACTGGATGCTGTCTCGATTCGCGCACCGCGTGGACTCTGCGGCCAAGACCAAGGAAGCCCAGATCAAGGACCTCAAGCAGAAGCGCGTGACAGTGCTCGAGTATGAGAAGCCCGATACGGAATTCACCGCCAAGTTCAAGGAAATCACGGACGCCTATGCGGCCAACGAGACCAATCTCAAGGCGGAGAACGCCACATTGAAGGACACCCACAAGGCTGAGAAGTCCGAGCTAGAGAAGACCATCGACGCCAAACAGCAGACCATCGACACCCTGAACGTGACGGTGGGGGACCTCAACAGCCAAATGGAGCAGTTGCGTGCCAGCACCAATCAGCAGCTCGACGAGCTCCGGACCCGCAACGAGGAGTTGGTGGGTGAATACGAAATCAAGCTTTCGCTCAAGAACACAGACAACCGCAAGAAGGATGTGATCATCAGCAAGCTTGAGGAACAGCTCAAGAGCCTCCTGCAGGACCCCGAGAGCAAGGGCCAACTGGAGGCCGACGGCGAATTGATCAACATCGACGCCTCCATCACCACCAACACGGCTTACATCAATCTGGGCCAGAACGACAGGATCACGCGCGGCATGCGCTTCCAGGTTTTCCAATGGGCCGCCGGCGGCACCCAGAAGCTCAAGGGTGAAATCGTGGTCCGCGAGGTGTATCCCTACACGGCGAAGGTGGGCATTGTGAGTGTTCAGGACAAGCTCGATCCCATTGTGGTGGGCGACCTGGTGGCCAACATCGCCTACAACCGCAATCCCAAGAGTTTCGCCCTTCTGGGAAGTTTCAAGAACTTCACCAAGGAAGAGCTCCGGCGCCTGATCGAGAAAGAAGGCGGTGCGGTGTCCGACACCATTCACGCCGGCATTGACTACATTGTGGCTGGCGCCTTCAGCGACAATCCCGATGATCCCGAGAATCTTCGCTATGTCAGGGCCAAGGAGTTTCACATTCAGCTTCTGAATGAGGATGAAATCCGCAAGTACCTCCGTGACTACAGCAACTGACGTGATGTCGTGAAGTCAGCAGGAAGGCTGGTTCTGGAGGATGGCCGGGAGTTTCACGGCCGTTTTTTTGGGGCCCAGGGCGATTTTTTTGGTGAGGTCTGCTTCAACACCTCGTTGACGGGATACCAGGAAATCCTGACGGATCCCTCCTACACAGGACAGATAGTGACCCTCACCGTGCCCCAGGTGGGCAACACGGGTGTCAACGACATCGACTTTGAAAGTCTCAGGTACAGGCCTTCGGCCTTCCTGGTTCGCGAGGTGAGTCCCCGGGTTTCGAACTTCCGTTCCCAAGGGACTCTGAGCGAGGCTTTGGAAAAGGCGGGGATCGGGGCCTTGGAAGGCATCGAGACACGCGCTCTGACCCTCCATCTGCGAAGCCGGGGTGCCCTACAAGGCCTAGTCACCCCCAGCACCGCCCCCGTGGGGGAGCTCGTTGAGCGGATCCGCAAGGCCCCAAGGTTGGGCGACGAGGATCAGGTGCTCAAGGTGACCTGCAAGGAGCCGCATCGTTGGACGGAGGCCCTGGAATCCGGTCCCTTCTCCTATGCGCCGGAGTTTTCCCGCTCATCCAAGACATTCAAGGTTGCTGTGATGGACTACGGCGTCAAGAGCAACATCCTCAGGATGCTTGTGAGCGCCGGCTGCGATGTCACGGTGTTCCCGGCCAAGACGCCAGCCGAGGCCATCCTCGGGGGCGGGTTTCATGGATTGTTCCTGTCCAACGGTCCTGGCGATCCGGTGCGCTGCACCTATGCCGTGGACCTCGTGAAGCGTTGCCTGGGCAAGCTTCCTATTTTCGGTATCTGCCTCGGTCACCAGATCCTGGGTCTGGCACTCGGGGGAAGCACCTTCAAGCTCAAGTTCGGTCACCGTGGAGGCAACCATCCGGTTCGCGATGAGGCCTCCGGCCGTATCGAGATCACAAGCCAGAATCACGGTTATGCCCTGAGTCCGAAGGGTCTGCCTGCGGATTGCGTGGTGACTCACGTCAATCTCAACGATGGCACGGTGGAAGGGCTTATGAGCCCCAAGCATGCGGCCTTCAGCATCCAGTACCATCCTGAAAGCGCCCCCGGCCCCCACGATTCCTCCGTGCATTTCCGCCGCTTTGTGGAGGCCATGATCAAGGGGTCTGCCGCCGCCGCATGAGCAACATCTGCGTTGTCGGACTTCAGTGGGGCGACGAGGGCAAGGGGAAGATCGTGGATCTTTTGACCAGCCGCTTTGACATCGTGGCCCGCTACCAAGGCGGATCCAACGCCGGCCACACGGTGGTCGCCGACAAGAAGTATGTGTTGCACCTGATCCCGTCGGGAATCCTTCACCCGGCCTGCTCTTGCGTGATTGGCAATGGCGTGGTGATCGATCCCGAACCCTTCCTGGCCGAGGTCGACACGCTCAGCAAGAGTGGCATCGATGTGGGCGGTCGCCTGTGGCTCTCGGATCGCGCCCATCTTGTCATGCCTTGGCACAAGGTGATCGACAAGGCCCTGGAGGCCTCCATGGGTTCGAAGGCCATCGGCACCACGGGCCGCGGCATCGGTCCCTGCTACACCGACAAGGTGTCCCGCTCCGGGATCCGCGTGGGCGACCTGATGGCTCCCGATCTTTTCCGCCGCCGCGTGCGCGAAGTTCTGGAGGCCAAGAACCAGCTGTTGGTGAAGATCCATGGGTGCGAGCCCCTGGATCCCGAAGCCATCATTCGCGACTACCTGGTCTGGGGCGAAAGGATCCGTCCCTATGTGCTGGACACCATCCAGTACCTGCACACAGCGGTGGAACAGGGCAAAAGCATCCTCTTCGAGGGAGCCCAGGGTTCCTTGTTGGATGTCGACTTCGGCACCTATCCCTATGTCACCAGTTCCAATTCCACGGCCTGCGGTGTGGCCACAGGCATCGGGGTCTCACTCCGGAAGCTTGACGAGATTGACGGTGTGCTCAAGGCCTACACCACCCGCGTGGGCTCCGGCCCCTTCCCCACAGAGGACAAGGGTGAGGACGGCAAGAAGATGGGGGAGATTGGCCATGAGTTCGGCGCCACCACAGGCCGGCCCCGCCGCTGCGGCTGGCTTGATATCGTGGCCCTCAAGTATGCCCTCAGTGTGAATGACATCGACCGTCTCATTGTCACCAAGCTTGATGTCCTTGATTCCTTCGAAAGGATCAGGGTCTGCACCGGCTACCGCCTCCGGGGCGTCGTGTCGCAGGTGTTCCCCTCAAGGGTCGAGGACATGGAGCATTGCGAGCCCGTGTATGAGGATTTCCCAGGTTGGATGACCTCCACAGCTTCCATCACGAAATATGCCGATCTTCCCTCCAAGGCCCGCGGGTATCTTGAGGCCATCGAGCGACTCCTGGGCAAACCCATCCGCATGGTGGGTGTGGGCGCCGGACGCGGCGCGATCATCGAAAAATGATCCTCAAGATGAGGGGGACTCCCCTGCGCTTGAGCGACTGGAGCGAGAGTTCTCAAGTGGTCACCATGCTGACCGATAGGCACGGCAAGGTGTCGGCCGTTTCCAAGGGTTCACGACGTCCCGCCAAGGCCTCCTCCAGTTTTGATGGGCCCTTTGATTACCTTTGCTCCTACGATCTTGTGCTGTGGAGGCCGGAGGGCGCGCGTCTGGGTGTGTGGATGGAATCCCACTTGAGGTCCCGGCCCGAGATTTTCCTCAGGGATCTCCGTGTGCAGCGCCTGGCCCTCAGCTGCCTGGAGCGCAGTCGCGAATTGTTGGAGGAAGAGGAACCCACCTCAGCCTGGGACCATCTCAGGGTGGCCCTGGGCTCGATGATGTCCGGCCACGACCCTGTCCGGGCGCACAATTCCCTCACATTGGGGCTGCTGCACGAGGGTGGGTTCGGACCCGCCACCTCATACTGTGTCGTCGATGGCCGGGAAAAGACGCGGCGGGGCCCTGCTCCCTTTTCGTCCCGCTTGGGGGGCATCCTGTGCCCGGCCTGTGAAAGCCACGATCCCCAGGCTGTCCGGGTGAGTCCGGAGATCCTGGAACGACTGGAGGAAAGTCCTTCATCATCCGGTGGTGTCAGCCTGGATGCCAAGGCGGAGGGGGTTGTCACCCGCCTGCTCACCTCCACGGTGGAGCACTTGATCGGCCGGGCCCTGAGGCTCTCGAAGTCCCTGCGCGCGGCAGCGTTGGTCGCTGGCGTGCTGATCTTGGGGGCCTGTCGCGATCCCCGGCCACCGGAAACCATTTTTCAGGAGGGGGTCACGCTCCTTGAAGGCAATTCCTATATCCGTGCCGGCTGGAGGATGGAGAGCCTGCAGGACCAGTATCCCGAGCATCCTCTCACCGCCGAGGGGGCCTGGATCATGGCCCTCGATTGCCAGAGGCGGGATGAAGGGTCCGACGCCCGGCGCTGGCTCGACAACCTGCTGAAGAAATATCCCGACAGCGACAATTACGACAGGGCCTACCGCAAACAGTATGAAATCCTCACCAGCTACTTTGATGCGAACATCGAGGAGAAGGATGGGCGTCGGGGCTACGATGTCTCGGAAACTGCGCTCGAGCAGATGGAGCGGCTGGCCGACTATGCCCCTTTCAGCGCGATGGCTGACGAGGCCCTGATGCGCGTGGCGGATGCACGATTTGCCAACCAGGACTTCGACAAGGCCGAGGTGCTCTACCAGGAGATTCTCGACCGGCTCGACCGGTTTTCACCCCTGCTGCCCCGGGCGCAGTATCAGCTCGCCATGTGCCATTGGGATCGCGCGGTGGTGCGCGTCCGCGGGTTTTTTGACAGGCACCTCAGGAACCCCCTCCAACCTCTGATCCCCTCCGACAGGACCATTGCGGTGCGCTTCAGTGACAAATTCCCCCTGGAGGCCGCCAAGGAATTTGAGGAGGTGATCAGGCTGTTCCCCGATTCCCCCTATGCCACACAAAGCCGACTGATTCTCAAGGAAATCGACGAATTGAAGGCCCATCGCCTGTTGGAGTTGGGAGATTTCTACAGGTTTTACGACCTGAATGAAAGCGCCCTGTATTATTATAGGAAGGCAACGCGCGACCACGTCTCCTCCGAGGCCCAAAAAGTGTGCCGGGAGCGTCTGACGGAAATGGCCCAATAGGCGGAAGGCGGACATGAACGAGCCATCACCCAAAGCGAATCCCCCCAAGCCGGGCGACGAACCCCCGGGCTCGAGGTTCCGCAACCCCATGTCGTGGTTCCTGTTCCTGGGGTTGGCGTTGATCCTGCTGAATGTGTTCCAGGCGACCCCGGAAGATGCCATGCCCTTCAGCGAATTCAAAGCGCGTTTAGCGAAGGGAGACTACGACCGTGTCATCCTTCATGAAAACGGGAGGATTGAGGCTTGGCCCCGTGGTTCGACGGGCCCCCTGCCTGAGATTCACACCTTGCCAGATGGGGATGCCCTTCGTTCCTCGTTCACGAACGAGCTTGAGCAACTGACCAACAAGACGTTGCCAGACGGGGCCACCAAGGTGCTTC
>JBFWNO010000088.1:0-11521 GCA_050251015.1 Planctomycetota bacterium | reverse complement strand
ATCCTCATGCAAAAAGGAATTGAGCAAATCGATATGACGGCGGTATTCAACGAGGTTGTGTTGAATTTCAGAAACTTCATGCCATGTGAATAGGGCAAGTAATTTTAGTGAAGGTTCCCTCAGTGAGGTCAGCAGCCATTCAAATTGCGACAGTTTTTGACGTGGCATGAGACTGGGGTTGCCGTGTCGAAACCGATTCAGTTCGATCCATGCCTTGATCAGGGGATGGTTACAGCGCTTTTCATCTTCGAGTAGTGTTTGGATGGGTCTGTCTGTTGTGACAATGTCTTGGAGCAGGGAATGCTCGACGAGGTCTTGTTCGTCACTCATGTTGCAAAAATGTTACCAAAAAGTCAGGCTAGTACGACGATGACGGTAGCAGCCTTTTGTTGATGAGAGGCGGGGATAGCTCAGTCCAAATACTGCTTCTTCCTGATTTTTTCCGGCAGGTAGGTCTTGGTCACAAAGCTGATCCCCTTGGCGGAGAGGGCTTCCAGCTCCAGCTTCATCCCCAGGCGGAGCATGTTCTTGATCTCCTTCTGCCAGGGTTTCGACTCGAACCAGGGGTAGGCGATCAGTTCCTTGGCCCGGCGGATGTCGCCCTCGTCGAGGCGGATCATCACATTCTGCGGCAGGCCGTAGTACTCGGCATCGAAGGAGCTCAGGCCCAGGAACCTGGCCTGCGGCACGGCCATGCGCTCGCTTTCATAGGCCAAATTGATGGAACCCTGCTTGACCACGGAATAGATGTAGTAGCCCCAGGGGTCGTTGTCGACGAAGACGTAGAGGGGCAGCTTGAGCTCGTTGACCATGCGGTAGAGCAGGCGGCGCACGCCGCGGGGGGGCTGGCCCTGGCCATGGATCAGGATGCAGTTCTCGGTTTTCCAGAACTTGTCCTCGTTGAGGCGGCGCCACACGGCATCCTTTTCGACGAGCAGGATGAACTTGGCTTCGCACTTCTTGAACTGCACGATGTCCTCCTCGACGATGGAGGGGATGCTCCAGCCGCCGGAGCCCATCTTCCGGCAGTCGATGGTGTCGCCGGAGTCCGTGATCGTGACATTGCCCACCATCGCGCCCTTGGAGCTGGCAAACAGGTGAAGTTCCTCGCGGAGCGAGTCCAGGGAGACCTCGAGGTCCTCGATGATGGGGTCCGATTCCTCCTGCTCGTTGAAGGTGTTTTCCTTCGTGGAGCCAATGGTGTGCTTGGTCATGTAGTAAAGGTCGCGGATGCTGGTGGTCTTGTCCTCGGTGATCAGCTGGTTGCAGCCCTCGGCAATGAGGAGCGTCTGCATGTACTTCTTGGCCTGGTTGAGGTTGAAGAAGCTCCGGCGGTTGCAGGCATCGCCCATCTCGATGTAGCGCTTCTTCTCGTTGAAGGTCACATTCGAAAGCGAGCGGCTGGGCACATCAAGGAAGAGGTCGCCCTTTTTCTTGGCCGCGTCGAAGACGTCCAGTGCCAGATCCTTGATCCTCACCCCGGTGGGGCGCTTGTCGGCGCGGTTGCGCGACTTCTTGATGACGGGGCCGTCCTCGCCCTTCTTGCGCGGGGGAGGGGCCTTCTTCTTGGGTGCCGCCGCCTAGGGTTTCTCGGGCTTCTTGGTGTCGCTACCCTCGGGGAACAGAGGAGTTTCGGGACTGTCTTTTTTCTTGGCCACCTTAACTCCTACTCCTCATCCTTGGGTTTGCGGGATTTTTTCTTGGGCGGGTTGTCCTCACCCAAAAGATTGCCCTCGGTCTCGGGGGCGGCGGGGATGTTCTCTTCCACAATGATGGTGGAGGTGTCCTTTTCCAGCTTCTCGGCGTCGCCCTCGGCGCTTTCCTGGTCGAGGAGATTCGCCAGTTCGGTCTTCTCCTTGGCCATGGCCTTGAGCTGTTTCTTGAGTTCCTCGGTCTTTTTGCCGGTGATGCTTTCGACGGCCCTGCAGACCTCATCGATGTAATTCTCGAACACGTCGCGGCGGCGGGCCTCGTTGAGGGCTCTGGCGCGGCGCCGGGTGTAGAGCCCAAGCTTGCGGGCGCAGTCCTTCACCGCCAGGTCGATCTCATCGCGGATGATGTCGTAGTCGGCGATGGCTTCCTTGCTTTCATTGGTGAAGGGCACCCAGACGCTGGCCATGTGGACCAGGATCACCAGGGGGCCCGTGGGCGGGGCGCCCTTGCTCTGGGAGACGCCATAGTTCTTCCAACTGACATCTTGCACCGCCTTGCTGATGGCGCAGGCCCCGCTCTGGTACAGGAGAGGTACACGGTTGGCGAAGCGCATGACGCGAGCCAGCTCATCCATCGGGAGCTGGCCGCCGAACGCCAAACCCACCTCGATGGCGAAGGGATTGCCGCGGTAGACGGTGGGTTTCCTTGTGACGGCCGTGTAGAACTCGGCGCCCAGCTCCTTGTGCATGCCCTTCAAAATCTGCTCCACCCCTATCGGTGACAAACAATCAGTGGGCGGGGCGATGATCTTGGTGGCTTGAATGGCGTTCCACAGGCTCTCAGCCTCCTTGTGGGCCGTGGAGGAGGGACGGGCACGGGTGCTGAGCTTGGCGGCGTCGCAAATCTGCTTGGCCACCCCGGGGCCCACACGGGAGAACTCCTCGCAGAGGAAGGAGCTCAGCGTGCTTTCCTTGGTGTCCTTGAGCATTTTGATGAGCATCCCGAGTTCCACGCCATAGGGATGGGGCTTGATTTCCTTGGCTTCAGGAGGGAGCTTTTCTACCCCGCGCGGGAAATGCCTGACGGATTTGTCGGGCATGATGTAGGTGAACTCGGCGTGGGGGTTGGCCACGGCGGTCTGCTCCATGTATTCATCCACGCTCTGGCGGCCCTTGAGGTACTTGCCCTTGAGCTCGATGGCGACCTCGATGCCGGAACCCGGCCTCCAGTCCACCTTCTTTTCCTTGATCACCACCGGCTCATTGGTCTTCGTGTCGATGGTCAGTTCGGTTTCGAAGGCGTCAGCCTTCTCGCCGGGGCGGCTGATCACACGGAGGGCCTTGCCCGTGGTGAGCATGCCATACATGCCCGCGGCGCTGATGCCGATTCCCTGCTGGCCGCGGCTCATCCTGAGGCGGTGGAACTTGGAACCGTAAAGCAGTTTCCCGAACACACGCGGGAGGTTCTTCTGGGGAATGCCAGGGCCGTTGTCGGTGACCGTGACGATGAAGCGGTCATCACGTCCATCCACGGCCAGAAGGCTCACCTCGATATCGGGGAGGATCCCGGCCTCTTCGCAGGCGTCCAGCGAGTTGTCCACGGCTTCCTTCACCGTGGTCAAAAGGGCCTTCCTGGGGTTGTCGAAGCCCAGGAGGTGGGCGTTTTTGGTGAAGAACTCGCTGATGGAGATGGAGCGGTGCTCCGAGGCCATCGACTCGGCGGTTCTCTTGGTGCGGGCTTTTTTCTCGGTGGTGGAGGTCATGGATTAAGCTTTCAGGAAATCCACTTTATCAAGTTGAAGTTGCGACAGTCTGCCATCGAGAAAAAGAGTGTCGGGGCGAATTATGTTGTTGGGACAAGGAAATTGGCAGGCGACACCCGGCGGTTTGCTAATGGAAATGTCCCCGGCGTGCGTAGTCTTGTTGGAAAGGAGATTCCATGAGCCCAACCCGCACCTACACCCCGGATCAAGAAACCCAAGAGTGGATCGAGTCGTTCATCGCCCTGCCCGCCGTGGCGGAATTCGACCAACGATGTGAGGAGGCGGGAGCCCATGCCGGGGAGTTCAGGGAGTGGGTCCTTGGGCAGTTGGAGGAGAAGGGATCCCTGACCTTCGCCTTCATGGCCTTGTCGGACTTGGGGGAGCTCTCCCGGGCTCGACGTTTCTATCTGAGACACAAGAGGGCGTTCCTGGAGTTGCCATTCCCTGTGGCCCTGGTGGTGGGCAAGAGGGTGCGGTCCACGCTTCCGGAGCTAGCGATGGAGATCCTGAAGCCCCACAATTTCGACCTTGATCATCCCTATGCGGGCCTGGGCATCGATGTGGATTGGCTGATGAGGCGGTTTGCCGGGCATCTGAGGCAGGTGTCATGACACCGCCTATAATTCCCCCATATGGGCGACACTCTTTGGACCCCCTCAAGCGCTCGCGTTGGCACCTCTCGCCTAGCGGTGTGGTCCGAGGAGTTGCTGGAGCAGGGTGAGATCCCGGAGTTCAGCTACGCCGCCCTGCATGCCTGGAGCCTGAAAGAGCGTGACGTGTTCTGGCGGCGGGTCTTCGACATGATGGAGCCCACCCATGAAGGCAGTCCTTCACGAGTGAGGGAGGGTGGAGGTGAGGGATGCCGGCCGGGCACCCTATGGTTTCCGGATGCGCGGTTTAATATTGCGAGGGAAATGCTGAAGGGGGAAAGGGCGCCGAGCGCGGCGCCCCTACACAGTGGGTCTCCCGCGATTGTTTGGGCCAACGAAAACGGCGTACAGGGGCGTTTGGGTTGGGAGGCATTGCGAGCGCAGGTGGGGGCCCTGCAACACACCCTGAAGATCCATGGCATCGGTGCGGGCGATGTGGTGGCTGCGTACATGCCCAACCGGCCCGAGACGGTGATCCTGATGTTGGCGGCGGCGGGACTTGGCGCCACGTTCACCAGCTGTTCACCGGATTTTGGCGTCAAGGGCGCGCTCGATCGCTTTGGGCAGGTGGAGCCCAAGGCATTTCTTTATGCCGAGAGTTACCTGTATGCGGGCAAGACGCATGATGTGAGGGCCAAGGCGCAAGAGGTCATCGCGGGGTTACCCACGCTGAAATTGGTGCTTCAAGTGACGAGCGAAGGGGTGGTGCCGGTAGGTGTCCGTCCCGGCGCACAGCGCAGCGAGCACCGGACGGACAACCGGCGACAGGACCCCGTAGCGATCTCATGGCATGATGCCATCTCCCAACAAAGCTCTCCTGTCTTCACCAACCTCCACTTCAACCACCCCCTCTACATCCTTTATTCATCCGGCACCACCGGCAAACCCAAGTGTCTGATCCATTCTGCGGGCGGTGTGTTTCTTGCCCATGCAAAAGAGCACCTGTTGCATGGCGATCTCAGGGAAAACGATACGCTCTTCTTCTACACCACCTGCGGCTGGATGATGTGGAACTGGCTGGTGGGGGGGTTGCTGGCGGGCACCACCATCGTGCTCTACGACGGATCACCCTTGCACCCCGATCCGGGTGTTCTCTGGCGATTGAAGGAGGAGGTCGGCATCACCCACTTCGGGATCAGCCCGAAGTACCTCACGAGCGTGATCAAGGCAGGATACGAACCGGTGAAGCACCACCGCTTCGACGGGCTCCGCACCATCTATTCCACAGGTTCCCCGCTTCTGCCGGAACACTATGACTTCATCTACACAAAAACCTCGCCCTTGGCCCGGGATCCCGACAAGGGAATCCAGCTGAGCTCCATCAGCGGCGGCACCGACATTGTGGGCTGCTTCATGCTGGGCAATCCCCTTGGGAGTGTCCGTACGGGCGAGATCCAGGGGCCCGGTCTTGGCCTCGACGTAGCCGCCGTGGATGAGGCGGGCCGCGAGGTCACGGGCCAGAAGGGAGAGCTCGTGTGCCGCAACAGCTTCCCCAACATGCCACTGGGGTTTTGGAACGATGCCGATGGAACCAAATACCGCAAGGCCTACTTTGAGCGTTTCCCTGGTATGTGGCACCATGGCGACTTTATCGAGAGAACGGCTGAGGGTGGTGTCGTGGTGTACGGCCGCAGTGATGATGTGCTGAACCCCGGCGGTGTGCGCATTGGCACGGCCGAGATCTACGCCTTGGTGGAGTCCTTGGATTTTGTTCAGGACAGCCTTGTGGTGGGTCTTCCCAAGGATGGGGATGTGGATGTCGTACTTTTTGTGGTGACAAAGGGCGAGCTTTCGGCTGAGAGGGTGGAAGTCCTCAGGAAAACCATCCGGGCGGGGGCCACTCCGAGGCACGTGCCGGCCCGTATCCATTCTGTGAAGGCCATTCCCCGCACCATCAGCGGCAAAAAAGTGGAAAGGGCTGTTTTGAAGGTGCTGTCGGGGGAGCCCCTGACCAACCTGGAGGCTCTCGCGAAT
Source organism: Planctomycetota bacterium (assembly GCA_050251015.1). GTDB lineage: Bacteria > Planctomycetota > JBFWNO01 > JBFWNO01 > JBFWNO01 > JBFWNO01. The sequence continues at coordinate 5,482 of JBFWNO010000088.1, read as the reverse complement.
CCCGAAGTTCTGGGAGAATATGCATCCTATGCGTAAAGCTCTTGGAATGTTGATGATCTTCTTGGCGGGTTGCGGGGCGGCACCCACGATCCCATTGGTGCCTTATGCGGAGGATCCTTCGGTCAGCAATCTCGCCGTGCATTATGTGTCCCATGCCCCCGAGATGTTCGAGCGTCTTCAGGCTGTCAAGGTTGAGGGGGCGCCCTCCGACAGTGCCGTGGAAGCCGCCGGCCAGCGCAAGATCACCATTGACGAACTCCACCAAAAGACTTTCAGCCACCATGACACCCGCTATCTCTGGGGCCGTCAAAGCCTGTGGGAATTGGCCAGGAACCTGACCTGGAACCAGCCCACACCGGAAGCGCGGGTCGAGGCCATCGCCCGATGGGTTTCCCTTAATGTTGCCACGCGCAATATCGGGGACATGCCCAGGGAACGCGGGGTGTTCCCCGAAACCGTTCTTTGGAGAGGTTTTGGAGACACCTGGGAGTGCTTCATGGTCTTCCACGCCCTCTGTAACCAGGCGGGCATCCCTTCGGCGCTGTGGGAGGATCTCAACAGCGCCACGCCCCCCAGGGTGTTGGCCCGCGGGGCCGACGGTTGGTGGAGAGTGGATCTCGAGGAGGGGCACCTTGTGCTTGACGACAATGGCCGTCCCCAAACCCTTGAGGAGGAGCTTGCCTCCTCCCACCCGAGCACACTCGCCATCCTCAAGATCCCCTTCGATTCTCGCGCGGCTTCAGCCCGTTGGAAGTCCGCGGCAGCCGCCTTTTCCCAGGAATCACAGGCCCTCCTGTATGACGATATTGAGTCGATGGAACGCCATCTCAAACCCCTGCTCCCGCGGGGAGGTCGCCTGGAGTGGGTGGATGCCTGTGGCCAAGGTTTGGAGGATTGGCTCCAGGGTGATGTGAGGGCCAGTGCGTTTTTGATGGCACGTGTTACCCAAGGCCAATCCCTGCAGGCCAGAGCGCTCCTGTTGGCCGGCCATGCACGCCAAGCCCTGCATCTCTACGAGCTCCTGCAGGAACGGGACGACATTGACGACTTTTATGAGGCCCAGGCTGCCTTCGCCCTCCGCCGTCGACACCATGCTTGGGAGAAGTTCCTGAAGGCCTCTGAATGCGGGTATCTGCTGAGGCTCAAGGAGACCTGCCTGAGGCACATTCAATGGCTGAGGTCCGAGGAGTGAAGGAGCAACATGCCCTCCCAAGGGCCCAGCGCCAGCTCTATGCCGACCGCCGGATCTTCATTTCCATTGCGGTGTCCCTTGTTCTTTGGCTTGTGATTGTTGGACCGGGTGCGAGGGAAGGGTGGACGTCCGAGGACCTCACGCGAGTCGCGGCCGAATCCTGGGTTCAGGCCAATCAACCGATGGTATTGCGCCACCAGATCATGGGAGAACTGGAGTTCGGTGAAGGTGCCGAGTTCAGGCTTCTTTCCGATCGCTACAACAAGGATGGCGTTGTCCATCATTTCGAGCTCCGAAAGGGTTCCGTGCATTTCAGGTTGCAGGAGGGTCATCAGGCCATGCGCCTTGACCTCCCGACCATGCGGATCACTCCCCTGGGATCACCCGAGCATGCATTGAAGGTCGAAGCGAACCCCGAAGGATGGGTGGCGGTCGCCCTCAAAGGCGAGTGGTTGGTCACCTCCCTGGCGTCCATTCCGACAGGGCCTTCCCGCCAGGTCTGGATGCTACCGGATTCGATGGCTGTGCTGAATCCGTCGCAGGGGCCAGGGATCCCGTTCATGAAGGATGTTCCTCTACCGATTGTGACGGCCTTAAGGCCTGAAATGGAAGTGGACACCGTGGTGCAGTTGGCCAGGCCGCGTGACACCATTACGTTGGTGAACCTCATCCCCGTCGTGGATGATAGGCAAAGGTCGTTGATCCGGGAGAAGCTTCTGTTGATGAAGATTCCCTGCCCTCCCCTGAACGAATTGGAACATCCGAAGGATGAGGTGATGGAGAGGTTCAGGGAATTGGCCCGGAAAGCCGTTTCGATTACGGACGGATGATGTCGCCCGCCTTGAGGCGGGCTCCATTGACAAAGTCTGCTGCCGTCATCCAGCGTCGGCCCGCTCGTTGGAGCTGTTGGATCCCGAGGACGCCACGGCCGCAGGCGATCTCAAGGCCTTGGGCATTCCAGCGAAGGAGGGTGCCAGGACTCGCCGTGGTTCCCTCATTTTGCGCCACACGGGAACCAGCCAGCTGAATCGTTTCTCCAAGATGGGAACAGAATGCTCCTGGCCAGGGTGTGACCGCACGGATTCGGTTGTGCAGTGTTGGGGCGTCGAGGGAGAAATCCACGCGGCCATCGGCCTTCGTCAATTTGGAGGCATAGCTGGCCGCAGCGTGGTCCTGTTTATCAAGGGGAAGATGTCCGCGAGCGGCATACGGCAGGGCACTACGCGCCAGCAGTCCGGCCCGGTGAGCCAGACGTTCGAGAAGGGTGCCGGCCGTTTCCTCATCTCCGATCTCAGTCGCATGACTGCCGGCGATGGGTCCGGCATCCATGGACTCCACCATCTTGAACAGTGTGACGCCCGTGATGCGTTTTCCAGCAAGCAGGGCGCCCTGCACCGGTGAGGCTCCACGGAACTCTGGAAGCAGGGATGGATGGAGGTTCCAGCATCCTTCGGCAAAGGCGTCGAGCACAAGCTTCGGAAGTTTTTGGCCATAGCTGGCTGTCAGGAAAGCCGTTGCCCCAAAGCCCGTGAGCTCGGTCAGGGCGGTGGGGGCGCCAATCTTGGGAAACTTGAGCACGCGGAGTCCCCTCTCGCGGGCCTTCACCGAAAGATCCTGCTCGTGGAGTTTCTTGCCCCGTCCGGCGGGTTTGTCGGGGGTGGTGACCACGGCCATGATCTCGATGTCGGTCGACCCCGTCAGGGTATCAAAGACGCCGTCGGCAAAGGGTCCCGCACCTCCAAAGATAATCCGAAGGAGAGTCATGAGACCTTGGATTTCAGCCTGTAGGCCTCCTCCATGGCCTTGAGCCTGTCGGCAATCAGGGCCCGCTGCTCGGGATCCAGCCTCTCGACAAAGGTGATGCCGGCGAGGTGATCCATCTCGTGCTGGATGCAGCGCGCAAAAAGATCCTCTACCTCGTCAAAGAAGAGATCCTCGCCCTCCAAACCTGTGGCTTTCAGGCTGACATGGGCATGGCGCTGGACTTTCACGCGCACCTCGGGGAAGCTCAGACATCCCTCCTCTTCCGCGATCATTTCCTTCGAAGCGGAGGTGATCTTGGGGTTGATGAAGACCATCTCCTCCTCGCGCTTGTCGGGATCGCCCGTGAGGTTCATGACCATCAACTTCAGCGGCAGTCCGGCCTGGTTGGCCGCCAAGCCGATGCCCTTGTTGGCATACATCAGGTCGAACATGGCACGTACCTGGCGGCGCAACTGGGCATCGACCTTCTTCACCTCCGGTTGCCGGCGTGAAAGGATGGGGTCGGGATAGACGTGAAGGTGGAGTGGCTCCATGGCATGGGTCATAATACACGCTGAGTTCGGAAGCCAGGGGTGGGGGTGAAAACAGCGATTTTATAGCAAAAAAACGGGGCTGTCTGGGGTTTCGCTGGCACTTCAAGAAACTTCAAGTAGAGTGCCGATATCCCAAGAGGAGACACGGTAATGAACCCAGCCCTGTCGACGGCCGTATCAGGATTGATGACCCAGCAGACCAGGCTGGATGTCCATGCCCACAACATTGCCAATGCCAACACACCCGGTTTCAAGGCGTCCAGGCTCTCGCAATCCGAAGTGGCAGGAGGGGGGACCCAGGTGGCCTCGATCACCCGAGATGCTTCACCGGGGCCCCTGGAGGACGTGGATGGGGCTTACGAGGAATCCTCGAACACAGACCTGGCCAGTGAGATGGTGGGATTGATCACCGCCCAGCGAGGCTTTGAGGCCAACCTTCCTGTGATACGTACCCAGGACAAGATGATCGGTTCTTTACTTGATATTCTGGCCTGATTAGAGAGGCGAGTCCCCCGAAGCCCAGTCTTTGCGGCTGAAAAGGCTCCCTGTGAGTAGCGTGAAGGTCAGAGACATTCCCAGTATCCACATCAAGGCTATCATGGGACCCTGCTCGCCGGCACCCGGATACAGCGACTCAAGAATGGATTTCTGAGGCAGGATGCCAGCGATGTGCCTGGTTATCGAGAGATGGCCCAATGTGATCTCCATCTTGCCGATGCCCAATTCCACCATGAACACCCACAGCATGGAGAGGATCTGGTGCCGGCGCACGAGAAGTCCGAATAAGGAGCCCAGGCTGATCCAGGCGGCGGCGGCGGCGGGCATGGCCAAGAGGAGGCCGCCGCAGAGGGTGCCGATGTCCCTGACGCCGTTGTACTTGGCCACGGCCAGGGAAACCATGGCAGTCCCCACACCCTGGACCAGCAGGATGGCCCAGAGAGCCAGGAGTCTGGAGGCCAGCCACTTGGAGCGTCTGAGGGGCCTGCAGAGCGAATAGCCCAGAGTTCCCGCCTCGGCTTCGTCGCGCACTAGGGAAGCTCCGCGCTGGAGGCAGGTGGCACTGAAGAATAGCATCAGGAAAAAACCGTAGAACCATCCCGAGGCATCTTTATGGCCGGAATCCTCCAATGCCAGGTGGGTCAGGATGGCGGCGATACCAATCTGAAGGGTCCATTTCCGGAGACCTGCCGGTGCCCTCAACCTGGCCCACTCGGCCCAGAATCCTGCCCGTGTGGCCTTGATCAGGGTGGTGCTCACAGGGTGATCCTCAAGAAAACGTCCTCCAACGAATGGGTCAAGGGCCGTATCTGGGTGACCTGCACCCCGCTTTGCATGACCAGGCTTGCCAAGTGCGAATGGAATCGGGTCGTGTCAGCCACGTCGATTTCCACAGTGTCACCTTCAAGTCGGAATCCTTTGAGGTGCCCTCCTTCAAAAAGGAACATGGCCAGCTTGCGGGGATCGGAGCAGGTCAGGCGGAGGGTCTCGGGCCATTGGCTGATGGAGAGGCGGATCTCGTCCTGGGTTCCGCTGGAGAGGACCTTGCCATGGTTCATCATCACAAGGTGAGAGCACAGGGATTCGAGTTCGTGGAGGATATGGCTCGACAAGAGAATGGAAGTGCCCTCGGATGCCAGTTCCCGGAGTAGGGAGGTCAATTCAAGCCTGCTGGCAGGATCGAGGCCATTCATGGGTTCATCAAGAAGAAGGAGGCGGGGTTGGTGCAGGAGGCTTTGGGCCAGTCGCACCCTCTGGCGCTGGCCTTTGGAGATCTGGGTCAGGCGGCGGTTGTTGGCCTCGCGTGGGAATTGCAATTTGTTCAGGAGGGTCCGGGCTTTGAGCAGGGAGTCGGAGCGTGTGAAGCCCGAAAGTCCCCCGAGATAGGCCAGCCACTCCATGGGAGAAAGGTCGCCGGGGAGGGAGTCGCCCTCGGGGCAATAGCCGATGGAACGGAGAACGTTGGGATTGTCGTAGGGGGTTTCTCCCAGGACGC
>JBFWNO010000087.1:0-11970 GCA_050251015.1 Planctomycetota bacterium | reverse complement strand
CAGGAGGATCGCGCAAGTTGAGTCGCCAGGGCAGCCAGGACCCCCAAGACAGCCACCACAATGATCAGGATGAAGCCTTGTCGCCTATGCCTCATCCTTCAATTAAACGTGCCCTCTCAGTCCCAGGCGAAAGACAAAAACTTGGTTTGAGATGGAATATAGCTCCAGGATACTTCCTGAATCCATGGGATATCGTTGAAATTGTATTGCTCCCCGTCGGAACCAAGGACTTCACCTCGGGCATCCCTGTCTTTGTAGACGACTTTCAGGCGCGTCGAGGGCCCGGTTCGCAAGGAGAGGAGGGGGCGGCGGAGCGCGACCGAACTGTACACATACCCCGCATGACTTGCCGCTGTCGACGTCTCCGCATCCATCGGAAAAGACACCCCACTTGCAACATCCTCAACTTCATAATCCACAACAGGGGACTGCCACGGCTGGAGGATACCGGCATCCTGGGCTTCGGGAATAAAGGGGGGATCATAGACACGGGCTCCCACATACAGCAATCTTGAGCCAGCCGGAAGATTGGGCTGGATCACCCACTCCGGCTCTGAAGGAGGAATGAGTGTGCTGTCCACAAGATAGCGCCTTGATTGGGTGGCAGGTTCCGACTGCACCCACAACGAGATCACATCGCGGGTGGGGTTGGCGGGCACGGAGGCTACTGCGGTCTCTCCCATCCTGATCACGATGTTATCGAGCGATGAATTCAACCTCATCAGCGGCATGGCCCTCCCATGGCCCAGCGTGGGATAGGGAAACGGACCCGCATCAGGATAAAGGGCTGGCATCCCGGACCACGACAATTCAGAAGCATGATTGACGGTGAAGTTGGAAATGATCCCACCCCTGTACACATCGGGAGTCGGCCTGAAAAAGACCCCTCCTCCGCAGGAGTATTCCGGGTCATAACATGCTACCGTTTCACCGAACGACCAGATCATCCCGGGATTGCCATCGCAGATACCGTGGTAAGGACGTGTTTTCTCGAGATGGGTGGATCCCGGCAAGAGATCCTGATCAACTTTGCGCGACACTGCAGTCATGTGCGGGTCAGTGACAAGAAACAATCGTTGGTTACCATTTTGCGGTGGGATTTGGAGATCCCATCGACAGACCACCCGTCTCCAGGAACCGGGAAGATTGGCATAGGGGCCCAAGAGCATTTCCTTGGATGCGTTGGCGTTTTGATCGGGATAACGAAGCACCCATGAATCGAGATTCGCGGCAAAGGTTCGCCAATGGTTGTTGTAATCCACTACAGGCTCAAACACCATGTTGTTTTGGGGTTCCAACAAGGATGGTGGGTATCCATATTGTGTCAACGGAGCCAGATTTGATCTCAGGGAAGACGCCGCAAAACTGGCGGCATCCGGGTAGATGGGATCTGACAGCATATTCGGGTAGGGGCAAAGTTCTTCGAGCATGGTGGAATGGGGTGTATAGGCTCTGCGGGCCACATCTTTCTGATGCTTGGCCACAACACTGTACAAGGCATCAGGATCGCCAGAAAATGCCGTGTCGCCCTCAAGGTAGACAGAAAATTGCGTCGGCCGGTAAGTGGACACGGTGGCCGTTCCAGCTAAGGCTGTGTTCAAGGCTGAGGCAGTGCCCCCCGTGAATGTGGCGGGCTTGGCCTTCATGTTTGTCTTATCCCACAAATTCAGATGAAAAAGGGAACGGCGCACATTGGAGCTGTGGTATCCCGAAGGCATCCTCACCCAAAGCGAAACATACCCCCGGTTGAATTTCTCTCCCGTCTTGAAGGTGCCTGATGGGTAAGCCTGTACGGGCCTCAGATAAAGCGAATCCGCAAAATTGGAGCGGGCTCCATGAGCCCTGGAAGACAGCAGGATGCCCCCGAATGGTGAAAGATCGCTCCCGGAACTCCCCATGGCAAAAAGGGATGCATTGGGTCCCTCCAGGTTGGATCCCATCAAATTGAGGTCCCCCTGTCGCGGCGCCCCGTTGCTCCAATTGATGGCCTGGTTGGGGCCCAACGTGGCCCACATATACCAGACGGATCTGACATCGATCAGTGGATGATTCACCACCTGGGTCACGTTGTAACTGATCTCATCCAAGGTTTCACCCGAAGGGGATCCGTCGTTCACAAGATCAAGAATGACTCCGTTTCTATCGCGATAGTTAGCTCTATAGGCTGTGAACCATGCATTCAAGGCTAATACGGTGGGTGCGGGATTCGGGTCGCCGCGATCGTGCATATATAGCTCCATCCTCAAATCACGGTTTGGTCGAGGATAGCGCCATGTGACCCGGTTCCTTGTTGGAATAGTATCGATGGGAGCGTTTCTGAGCCGGTCCAACTTGCCTTTGACCGCAAGCCAATCATCGGTGCGCAGATCGGGATACCCCGGGCTTGGGGGTCGCTCCGTGATGGATCCCGTGAGATGGGAATCCGTCGCAACATTCGTGGAATCAGCCGGAAATAAATTGCTGGTGGCATCGGCATTGAGGAGCCCGTCGAAGGGCATCACCATGTGAACCTGACCCATGTCATCCGTGGGGTATTCCTCGCAGTGATCCCTGAGCCCCACAACGCCGAGACGATCTGAGGGCGGAACAGGAAACGGGGCTGTCGCCCCTCTGATCCGAGGTTCGGGCCCGATCAGGATGTCGGAATTGGTGCTGGATACGGTATGGCTCTCAAAATCACCCTGGGTCCTCAGGAACCTGGTTTCGTGGAGTTTGAGTTCAGCTGTGAGAGTGTTGGCTATGCTCTGTGAACCGAGATTGAGGGTTCCTTTTGACCTCACTCTGAGCCTTCCCAGAGGCATAAAGGTGACTTTGGGCAAGTGCGCGCGAAACACAAAATCTTCGGCACTCCGCAAGGCCGCGCCGGTGAAGGCGTGGTGATACCACAGGGCTCTGTGCTCCCCTTGTTGCAGATAAGGGCTCATGAGCGGAGATGGTGCGCCCAGATATCCTGGAAGACGTCGAACGCAACTGAAAATATGTGGCAGGGTCTTCTCGATGTACTCCTGGGTGAAATAGGCCGGTTCTAGCTCCGTCTGTGAAGCGTCATCATTGGGAGGTGTGATGTAGGGTGGTCTCATCCCTCCAAATGTCCTTATCCTGGCCCGCTCGTAATGGATCTGACTCTGCATTCTCTTATGAGTCAGCCAATATTCGAACTGAGGAAAACTCGCCGGGGGGATCAACTCTTGGCCATAGAGAAGGGATAATTTCAACGCATCAGTCAACGACATCAACCGATCCGACTGGGCACTGACCAAATCCCCGTTTTCAGTCATCAGGGTTGGTTCGAAGGATGGGCCACCCACGCCCAGCCATTCCCTGGCGTTTTTCATTTTCATGTATTTCCCATCAGGCGTGATGACATCAAGGGCCGCACCCTCGCAGACATAGGAAACGTTGGAGGGGGCATAAAATACTGCCGCCTTCACCAGATCGCTGGCTGCATTGAGATTGATCAGGGCCACCGAGTGGGGCATGAATTTTTGGCGATTGACAAAATCAGGGGGCTGGCTGTCCATGAACATGCGTGTTTTGATCTGCGACCGACGCGCAAGGGGCCGAAAATAGTCCGGCTCAAATCGTCCATGTTCCTCAAAAAGACGAAAGAAACGGTCGTCCTCAAAGGTTTCCAACGCCAGGTCATCGCTAACCTTTTCATAAAATGTCCTGCCTTCAAGATAGGTAGAAGGCAGGTGATCGTTGCCCCAGGCATTCACCAGATCCGCCACTGGGACCATGGTGCTGTACCCACCCTGGGGTCTAGAAGCAATGATCCGGTCTCCCAATCCCCTTCCATCTGAGGCAATGGTCGCAGGGGATGAGAGAGGGACTCCCACCGCATTGCGTGACGGTGCAGAAACACCCCTCGGCCCTGATTCCGTGGACGTGAATGTGAAGGGGGAACCCGGTATGTGTCCCGCACTTCCTGGCCACCCCAAGTTCTGGGCGGCAATATAACGGTGGGCATCTCCAAAGGCATTGAGCATGGCTCTCAGTCGCAGATTGATCATGCCTGATATGACGGTGACATTATCGACCGCATTGCCCGTTCCCGGCGCGGCGGCAGGATTCGGCCATGGACTTGCAGGAGTGCCGGATGGCCATGGATCGACTTGGTTGGCGGAGTAGTCGTCCGGACCCAATTCAAGAAGGCCGGCTTTGACTCCGTCGTTGGGGTTGATGCACCCCGACATGTCTTTGATGGTAACGCGGGTGACATCGATGGCAGGTGCGGGATCCAACGCCACATCAACCATGAGTGTTCTTGATGCCAGGGCCGGAGTCCTGACGATTCTGTCAATCTGCTTGTGGATTCCGTATTCAAGACCTGAACGGCACATCAACCTGACTCGGCTGATACCCATGTGAAATCCCGAGAGCTTTTTGGCCTCAGAAGATTTTTGTGCCAATTGTGTCGCCAAGGCCGCCAGAACACCCAGGATGGCAACAACAATGACCAGGATGAAGCCCTGCCGGCTATGCCTCATACCAAGATTATACGAGGCTGTGCCGACTCAATCCCAAACGAAAGACAGAAACTTTGGCTGAGAGGGTATGTAACTCCAAGACACTTCCTGTATCCAGGGAATGTCGCTGAAATTCCAGTTGTCACCATCGGAATCCAGTGAGTGGCCCTCCGCATCCTCCGCTTTATAGATCAATCTCAGCCTGGCCGAAGGTCCGGTATTGCGGGGGTAGGGAGGGTGCCTCATGGCCGGGGACGTGTAGCGGGTTCCCAAGAATTGACCAACTGTAGCAGGGCTATTGTCCAAGGTGCACGAGCCGTCGCTATCCTCAAACTCAAAATCGACACGAGGAGTCTGCCAGGGAGCCAGATCGCCACTGGCTTGGGCATCGTAAAGAAAGGGCAAGTCGTAGATCCGCGCGCCCACATAGAGCAGCTTGGCCCCCATAGGCAGTTCGGGATTCAGTGTCCACTTGGGCTCCACAGGCGGATCCACACCCGCATCCACAGGATATCGATGCGCTTGGGTCGAAACGTTGGATTCCACCCAGGTCTCCACATCGCCCTGTGAAGGATTGGGAGGATTCGAACTCGCACCTATCTCACCCATGCGTATGACGATATTGTCAATGGAGGAATTCAGCCGCATCAGGGGATAGGTGTGACCTGGGCTGAGCACGGGGTAGGGATGGGGTCCCTGGGGATAGAGGGTTTGCATGATGGGAGCGAGGATGCCACCCGCACTGACTCCGAAGTTGGAATACATGGCCCCCCCATAGGGTTCCCAGAGTCCCGTGATGTCACAGATCCCTCCGCCGTACCAGATGAGGGGATCGAAGCAGGTCACGACTTCCCCAAACGACCAGATCATGCCTGGATGGCCGCTGCGCAACCCCTGGTAGGGGCGCTTCTTTTCAGCGTGGGTGTTGGGTGGATGGAGCGTGGTGCCTCGAGGGCGGCCCAAGGCATTGAGATGGGGATCCGTCACAACAGCTAGCCTCTCCGGAATAGCCGCGGTGGGCGGGATTTGAAGATCCCATCGGCAGACGATCCTTCGCCACCGTCCTGGAAGGTTGGCATACGCCCCATCCTGGGATTCCTTCGAGACATTGGCGTTGATACCAGGCGTCGGATTCACATTTCTGTCGTAGATTCCATAATAGAGCTTGTAAAGACTGTTGTAGTCATTCACCGTTGCGTAGGCAATGGGATTGGGGACACCCAAGGACGTCGGAAAGGCCACCTGCGTGCAAGGCGACAGGATGGAGGCAAGATTGGACGAGCTGGCAAACAATGCCGCGGATGTTGGCATGTTTTGCACTCCCATCTGAGCTGGCGCTATCGGTTCGGGCAGATACCAGTTCGGATAATCATGGATATCTGTCGGTCGTTTCAAAGCCTGGTCCTTTTGGTGTTTGGCCACCACGGTGTAGAGGGCATCGGTGGGCATTCCGGGATTCAGCTGGGAATCCCCTTCTAGGTAGAGGGAAAACTCCGTTGGGCGATACGTGGAAAGCAAGGGTGAAAGCTGGGAAGCCAAGGTCGTGGGAGGCTGCCCAGAATAGTTGTTCGCCTGTGGTACGCCCTGCATGTTGACCCGATCCCAAAGTGTCAGTTGGAATAGAGAGCGCCTGACATTCGAACTGTGGTAACCCGATGGCATTCTGACCCAGAGTGAGACATAACCCCTGTTGAAGGCGGATCCTGCCAACACATTGGTGGGATTGGGAGGAACCGAGGGCCCCGTAGGATCGAAAATATCCATGGGCCTGAGATAAAACGAATCGCTGAAGGGTTTAGCGGCCCTGGCTCCATGCCCCATCGCCGAAAAAAGAAGGCCCCCAAAGGGCGACAGGTCGGATCCACCGGAGAAGTACGATGACGTCTCGTCTTCCATGTTGGACGCCTCGATGTCCCTGTCCCCCTGTTTCGGGGCCCCATTGTGCCAGACGATGGGCTTGTTGTGGCCTTCGGAGGCCCACATGTGCCACCAATAGTCTGGATCGATCGAATTGGCGTCGTAGATGGTGGTGGCCCAAAAAGTGGTGTTGATCGCATTCCAACTGATCTCATCCGGATCATCTCCCAGGTCGATGACGAGATCCACTTGATCGCCGTTGAAGTCTTGAAACAGGTCGGCATGATCGAGAAAAAACTGGTTCAAGTCGTCAAAGGAAATCGCGGGATCCACTGGAATGTTGAGACTCTGCGCCGCAAGAAGGTAGAGCTCCTCGCGCATGTCTCGGCCACCCGTGGGATACCGCCAGGTTCGATTCTGTATCGGGGCTTGGTCACGCAGGGTTTGAATCTTATCCCTCGCCGTCGGCCAATCATCGCCAAATGTGTTCAAACCGAACAAGGGATATCCATCGGCTGGAGGCTCCTCGACCAAAGAATCGATGATCCAGGGATCCGCTTGTGAATCCTTGGGCAGAAGATTGCTGTTGCTCCCCGCGACAGCCGCAAGGCTGGAGTTGAAATCAAGCCGGAGTCTCGCCTGCCCAATGCTGTCTTGAGGATAATCTTCACAGAGGTCACGAAGACCTACAAATCCAAAATGGGGAGAAGGGGGAATGGGATGGGGCGCCGTATTCCCCGGGACCCTGGGTTCAGGGCCGATGAGAATGGAGGAACTGGTGTCAGCCGGGACTGTGTGATGCTCGAAATCCTCCTGAGAGCGGATGATCCTTGTTTCATGAAGAAGAACCTCCGCCGTCAGGGTATTCATGATCCTTCGCGACCCTTCGGACAACACCCCTTTTGCACGAATTCTGACCTTCCCGTGGGGCACAAAGGCCACCTTGGGGATATGGCACCGGAACACAATGTCTTCGGCACTACGCAGACAGGGACCTTGGAAGACTTGATGTTCCGGTCGGGCCTTGTTTTCCCCCTGCTGGAGATAAGGGCTCAAAAGGGCGCAGGGTGCGCCCATATACCCTGGCAGACGCCTGACACAACTGAAGATGTGAGGGAGTGTCAACTCGACATACTCGGGGGTGAAGTAGGCCGGCGCAAGGTCGACCACGGCAGGGTTCACGTTGGGTGGCGTGATGTAGGGAAGTCGGAAGCTTGGGAACACCACGGGGCTGGCCCTCTCATAGGGGATGCTCCCCGACATCCTCAACTCCGAAAGCCACTGGGAAAACTGGGGAAAACTCACGGGCGGGACATCTTCATCGCCATAGAGAGCCGCCAGGGACAGCGCATCCGTCAACGACATGAGGCGGTCAGGCTGGACATGGGCGGGGTCCGGGACCCCATTCTCTGTCATCCTTGCAGGATCGAAGGAAGGCCCTCCCACCCCGATCCAATCCCTTGGGCTTTTGGTGGCCATGAATTTTCCATTGGTGTTCAATTGGTCGGGCGCTGTGCCCTCGCAAAGGTAGGAAACATTGGAGGGCGCGTAAAACACCGCGGCCTTGACCAGATCACTCGCCGCATTGAGATTGATCAGGGCCACCGAATGGGGCAAGAATTTTTGATGGTTCACAAAATCCGGGGGATCGGAATCCAGGAAGCGCCTAAACCGGATCTGGGACTGCCTCGATGGAGGGATGAGAGGGTCGGCCTCGAACCGCCCATGTTCCTCGCGCAACCTGAAGAACGTGTCATCCTCAAAAGTGTCCAGGGCCACATCATCACTGACCTTGTCGAAAAAGGGTTGCCCACCCAGGTAGGATGAAGGGAGGTGCTCCGCCCCCCACTCATTGATCATGGTGGTGACCTCGGAGAGGGAGGCATATCCGCCGGCGGGCCTGGCCGCCACAATCCTGTCACCGAGCCCCGTGCTGCTTTGGGCAATGTCATTGTTCCCCACCAATGGTAGACCGGCAGTGTCCCTCCCCGGAATCGAAACTCCACGGGGTGCGGATTCCGTGGCTGTGAAGGTGAAGCTGGTGCCTGGAGCATGGCCTGAAGATCCCGGCCATCCCAGGTCCTGCTGTGACACATAACGGTGGGCATCACCATAGGCATTGAACAGGGCCCGGATCCGGAGATTGATGATGCCCGAGATCACCAAGGGATCATCGATCTCGGCCTGGTCGGTGGGCCAGGGTGCTGCCAAGGTCCCTGTGGGCCAGGGATCCACTTGGTTGGCCACATACTGGGCCCCCAGTTCAAGGGCCCCCGCATTCACTCCATCATTGGGATTGAGACAGCCCGAAAAATCCTTGATCATCACCCGGGTGATGTCCGTTCCTGCTAAGGGGTCAAGCACCACATTCAGGGGCGTGCCATTGGATCCCCGTACCGCCCCCCCGACAATGCGGTGGATCTGGGTGGCCATCCCGAATTCCAATCCTGAGCGACACATCAGGCGGACTTTGGAGACGCCCACCTGCAAGTTGGAGAGCATACGAGCCTCGGTGGATTTTTGCACAAGCTGTACGGCCATGGCCGCCAACACGCCAAGTACGGCCACCACGATCACCAGGACAAACCCGCGATGGCGCCTCATGTCGAATAACCCTCTGGGTTGGAGGATTGCCAGCGCCAGGCATCCCGGCACATCTGGGACAGGGATCTTTCTGCCTTCCACCCCAGATCCCGCAGGGCCTTGCCCGGATCGGCGTAGGAAGTCGCCACGTCCCCCGGTCGACGGGGTTGGAACTCGTGGGGAATGGGCCGGCCCGAGGCCTTGCCAAATTCCGCGATCACCTCCAGCACACTGGATCCTCGGCCTGTGCCAAGGTTCCAGGAATGCACCCCGACCCGGGTGGATAAGGCCACAAGAGCGGCAAGATGCCCAAGAGCTAGGTCCACAACGTGAATGAAATCGCGCACACCCGTGCCATCTGGAGTGGGATAGTCCTTACCAAAGACTCCCACCTTGGGGCGGCGGCCTACGGCCACTTGGGCCACAAAAGGCAGAAGATTGTTGGGTGTGCCTTTGGGATCTTCCCCAATCCTGCCGCTTTCATGGGCTCCCACCGGGTTGAAATACCGGAGGAGAGCAATGCGCCATTGATTATCGGACGCACCGAGGTCGCGAAGGATCTCCTCGATCATCAGCTTCGTCCTTCCGTAGGGATTGGTGGCCGACAGGGGGGATTCCTCCCTGATGGGCACTGTTTTGGCATCCCCGTAGACGGTGGCGGAAGACGAGAAAACCAACGTTTTCACTCCCGCATCTCTCATGGCTTCCAGAAGGACAAGGGTCCCGTTCACATTGTTGTCGTAATACTCCAGTGGCTTTGAGACGGATTCCCCCACAGCCTTCAGCCCGGCAAAATGGATCACAGCCTCGGGCTTGGCATCCAGGGAGGCCTTTTTCATCCCCTGTGCGTCGCGGATATCGGCTTTCACAAATCTCAGCTCACCGCCCGCAATCTGCTGCACCCGTCTCAGACTTTCCTCGGAGCTGTTGGAGAGATTGTCGACCACCGTCACGGCGTGTCCGGCTGTGAGCAATTCAAGGCAGGTGTGACTGCCGATGTAGCCTGCACCACCGGTCACCAAAACCCTCATGACCAGCGCGCCCTGTAAAGACCGTCGGCACCGGGTTTCTTATCCTCGATCGTCAGGTAGGTTGAATGACCGTCTTCAGAAAAGAAGGTGAAGACATCCATAAAAACAACGCCTTCAGGACCCGCCACAATATCGTGGATGTTGTCGCGACTACGGGTCAGGGTGGAGTTGTCACCCTTGAAGGCCGAGACTTCCCTGGTCTTGCGCACAAGCAAGGGCTCGCTGGAATCCGCGGGCCTCTTGCCGGCGATGTCGTAGCTGAGGATCCGCGCCGAGCCCTCCATCACATGGACCACCCCGTTGTAATCCCTGTGGTCATGCGGCGGGATGCGGGCACCGGGTTGCAGCTTGAAGTAGACAATCTTGAGGGGGTTGCCGTTGATGCCCGAGCAACTGGTCACAGGAGACCTCCCCTGAAAATCCGGTGGAGTCGGGGACCCAAGGCGTCCGACCAACTGCTCCACGGCCTGCAAGTAAGCCTCTTCGTCAGGATGGGCCGAACCCACCAACGATCTGGCCATGCCATCAAGTTTCATGGCCATTTCTCCAAAGGTGAGGGGTTGCTCCTTGACGGAATGATTGAGGCATCCTGTCAACAGAAGCCCCAGTGTGGCAGCGCTCACCACAAGAAATTCCCGGCGGGTGACACCGGAAAGGGGAGCCTGAATCAGCGGCAACCCGTGCATGCCTCAATCATAACCTGACCTCAGGATATTCGCGTTCGTTCCTCTACGATCCTGACTTATGAACCCGATCCCAAGGATACGAGCAGAGCCTTCCCATCCTGACCCCCTAGATCGAGGGCTTTCCGGGCCATGGCCACCAGGATGGCCGATACGATCCAGGCAAACACGATGACCTCATCAGCCACGTTTTCGCCCAACATCTTGGCCCCCAAGATCGCGATCCATATGAGTGCCGAGAGGGCCATGCAAACGCGGGACCTGTTCCGCGGAAATCCCAGGTGAATCATGGAAAGAAGATTGGAGACGAAAATAAGTGGCAATGCCAAGGCCGAGACAACCAAGAGGCCCAACATGCCCCCCCACCGCTTTGAAGAAATGGGCTTCTGCACATTGCCCTCATTCTCCGCAGCATCCGGGTCAACCTCTGCAGGATGAGAGGTCAACGTCTGTTTCCATTCTTCCAGCACCTTGCGGGCTTCCTCCAACCGGGTCTCATCCATGATGAAAAGCTTGGGGAGGCACTCCGTGGGCGCCAATTGGAAGGCCAAGGTGGACAGGATTTCATCCTGGATGCTGCAGTCGATGCCCCTCTCCTCCAAGGCTGAGCGGAGTGTTAGAAGCTTCGACGGGTCGAAGGATTGATAGAGGAGAATCATGAATGGGCTCCTAATGGGAAATTTGGTGCGCCCTGATGGACTCGAACCATCGACCCACGGCTTAAAAGGCCGTTGCTCTACCGACTGAGCTAAGGGCGCAACAGGGCTTCTCGCCCTCATTATCCCAAATCTTACACTTCGTTATCCCAAAGTGAGGCTGTAATTTTTGAACGTTACGGGGCGCGGGGTTTCGTCCGATGGAATTATGAACATGTACGCCCTTCGGAAAGCCCTAAAACTCGCGCGAAACGAAAAAGAACTCACCCAGGAAAAACTGGCCTTCCTGGCCGATCTTCACCCCACATACATCAGCCAACTGGAACGGGGCCTTAAATCCCCCTCCCTCGATGCCATTTCAGCCCTGGCCAAGCCTTTGGGGTTGAAGGCGCATCAGTTGGTTAAGAGGGCGGAGGAGATCTAGCTCGTTACTCATACCGCCTTATTCATATCAATTGGAATATTAGCGGCCTTCATTTCCCGAGCGATTTTTAATTTCCACGCGCCATCTTCATCATATTTCACAAAAACAACTCCGGCATCCTGTGCCGCTATTTGTCATCTTGAGCCTCAGTATTCCCAAATGATGTATCGTACATATATTCATAAACGGTACGACCTAACATGATTAATGATGAAAGGATCCCAATAATGAACCCAATGGAGTGCTGGAAGATCGGAAGAGCGTCGT
>JBFWNO010000086.1:0-12188 GCA_050251015.1 Planctomycetota bacterium | reverse complement strand
ATGAACAGGACATCGCCCTCCTGGAGCTGGGAAAGAATCCCGACAATGTCTCCCGCCTTGACCAAGGCTGGACCTGAAGAACACACAATGTTCTTGCCCAATTCCTTGGCCACAAGATGGGCCAGAGTGGTTTTACCCAATCCAGGCAAGCCACTGAACAGAATATGGTCCACACTCTCGCCACGCGACAGGGCCGCCTGAATGAACACCTTGAGGTTGGCAAGGACCTTATCCTGACCCACAAACTCACCGAAGACCGAGGGCCTCAGGGCGTTGTCAGCAGGTCCGTCATGCTCAAGCGCCAACGACGTGATCAAACGTTCATTGTCCACTTCATCTGTCATGTCATCAGTCTATGACATTGACTCATGAACGTCTCGTGCTGGCCTGACGCTACTTGTAGGGAGAATCAATATCCCTGACCACGATTCCCCTGGCAGCACACAGCTCGACAATCCCGGGGCCCTTTTTAGGCTTTTCAAGGATCTTTGACTTATCGCCCACCATCACAATCACAAGTTCGGATGGATTGATCAACGCTTTGGTCCTTGCATTGATGAGATCCAATGGAATGGATGAAAGCCGTTGCCCGCCTTGGGAAAAATCCTTCACATCCATTTTCTGCAGCATCAAATCAGCGTAGTGCGCCATCGTGTCAGCGCGTTGGCCGTAATCGGCGCGAAGCTGTGACATGGCGGCGTCGGCGCTTTCAAGACGTTCTTCCTCAGTAATACCCAGTTGATTGAGTTGTGTGAGCTCATCAAGAAGAACAGTCAAAAGCTCGGCCGATCTGTCAGCCCTATGGCCAGAATGCGTGATCGCAAAGGGAGCCGGAACCCATTGGGAACGTCCTACATTCGAATGGATGCTGTAGGTCAAGGATCGATTCGAGCGGACTTCACGGACCAAACGACTTTGAAACCCGACTCCGAGAACCCTGGAAACATGCCCAAGAATCATAAAATCATCCGAAACCTGTGGGGGCTGAATTTGGACACCCCGCTGTCCCATCATCATCCGAACATCCGGCTTTCCCTTGAAATCCTGGATATAGAGTCCTGGAGCTGCCGGTGGTTGGAGGCTGCCAGGAGCCTGTTCATTTTCTTGCCTGGGTTTCCATGAAGCCACCATGGTTTCGATGGCAGGCTCCTGATCTTCATGAATATCACCCTGTAGCAATACCTGCACATTACGAGGGTCGAAAAGCTTCTTGGACAACTCTTTGAGTCCTTCGCAGGTCAAGGATGACGCCCTTTGAAAATCAAGGAACTCGCCCTGCCTGTGGCCCGGATACAGCAGCCTGTTGAATTGGATCTTAACCATAGCAGCGGGTGTCTCGGACTTTTCCTGAATACCCGCGACAAGGCCCTCCTTCCAGGCTGGAAATTCATCATCGATTGCCCTGTCACTTGAGGACACCATGGCCGATACCATGGCCAGGCCTTCCTTAAGGTCGTCCTTATGACAATCGAGGCTGATCGACCATGTGTCCTCACCCACCGAAAATTGAAGGGAGGCACCATGGGTATCCAGCCAGTCCTGGACCTTGGCCGACGTGCGGGCGGGGGCCTCACCCCACGCCCCGTGACCTCCACGGGAAAGGCAACGTGTCGCCAACTCGGCAAATTCCAGGGGGACACCCAAATGCCGAGCTCCCGATTGCCCACGGATTGTCACAACCACAAGAGGCACAATTGTGTCAACAGACCTGAACCATTGGATGTTTCCCTTGTTCGGCTGATGGAAATCCGCGAGTGGAGCCGGGGCCCACGCAAGATCTGGCTTGCCCAGGGAGCTAGGATGGCGGGCTGTCAGGCCATGAAACCCCCCCTCCTTATTTGAACAGGCCGACGAAGCCAGGAGGAGGAAGATCGAGGTGGCACGAAGGAAGCGCTTCATGGTGCGCTCCTGGCCACACGGGTGTCTCTGATGAACCCCGCGCTGAGCACGGAGGGATCCGCATACGACTTCAGAACCTTGTGGACGTCCTCAACGGTGCAGGACTGTAGTCGGCTTGCTTCCTTCAGAATGTCCTCCCATGATCCATACAGTTCATGGTGACCCAGAGTCATGGCCAGGTGGAAGTCGCTCCTCATGGCCCGGAACATGTCGATGGCCTCACGACGCTTGACGGAGGCCAGCCTGACAGGGTCCAGGGGGTTGCTCTTGATGGACTCGATAAGTTTTTCAAGCTCGGCTAGCGCATCCTCGTGCCTGACGGAACTCCGGAGCACGCAACGGATGACCAGGTGGTCGGCATCATGGAATCCGTCGCGCGATATCTGGCAAGAACGAGCCAATTTCTTGTCCTGAACCATAACCTTGTGGAGAATCCCCTGCCTTCCATTGAGATAGGCGATCAGGAGGTCGGTTGGTTCGGGATCTGTCTGGGAAACCGGTGGGATGGGATAACGGACAACGACCATGTCGTCATCCGGGATGGGATAGTCCTGGACGGATCGACCAAGAGGCGCCTGCTGGTTGCGTGTTCGACGACTGACCAGGGTGGTCTTGCGATCGGAAGGCCCAAAGTACTTGTTGGCCAAACGGTCGACAACCTCCGGCTGGACATCGCCCACGAGAACCATGATGGCATTCCCCGGGTTGTAGTGTTCCCTGTAGAAATCCATGGCTTCCCTGCAACTGACCCTGTCCAGGTCCTCGGCCCAACCGATGACAGGCCATGAATAACCCGTGCCCGCATAGGCGCGCTTCATGAAATCCATGTCGGCAAGGCTCGAAGGCTTGCTCTCGTAACGCATGCGCCTCTCGCCACGCACCACTTCACGTTCACTGTAAAATTCGCGGGGCTCCAGGTTGTGCATCCTGTCACTCTCGACCCAAAAATACGTCTCCAGGGATTCCGCGGGCATTTCAACGATATAGCAGGTGAATTCGTTGGTGGTGAAGGCGTTCATGGCTGTGCCGCCGGCATCCCGGTAGATCCCGAAGATCTCGTCCTTGATGATGCAATCGCGCCGCTCCTCCTCCAGCAACCGCTGGATCTCGGCATCCACTTTTTCCTTGTCCTCCGGAGTGGACCCTGTCGCCTTCAGGGATTGGTGGGCCTCGTCCATGCGTTGCCTGAGCTCCCTGTCCTTGTTAAGCATGCCGGGTTTCACCCCAATTTGCGCCGTACCCTTGAACATCATGTGCTCGAAAAAATGGGCCAATCCCGTCATTCCTGGGGCTTCGTCTACGCTCCCCACCTTGTAGAAAAGAAGACAGGTGACAGTGGGCGACCCTTGACGGGGTACCGTCAGGAAGCGCATCCCGTTACCAAGCGTCACCTTGGTGACGGGGATCTTGGGCATTTCATCGCCCTGTGTCATCAAAGGGCAAGCAAGGGCGACCACCAAGGCGACAAAGAAACCTAGAATCCGCATCCTATTTCCTTCCTGTAAAAACGCCCATCGCAGGCTGATTGTATATAATCCGCAACATCATGACAGGCACCACGGCAAGCGAAATGTCTGCTTTTGTTGGTCAAGCGAAGCCACCCCAAAAGGCTGCTGCCCCTAAGCATTTCATGACACCCAGCCTGGATTATGACAACTCAAAGAAGGACAAGCCCCTCGATGCGGCCGTCTTCGGATCCCTGACCAGGGAACAGGTCTTCGTGGCCATCAAAAACATGATGTTGGCTCGCCTGACCGACGAACGGGTCATTTACTTGCAGAAGACGGGCCATGCCAAGTTCGGCATTTTCGGGGCCGGCAAAGAAGGTGTTCAGGTGGCTCTGGCGATGTGCACCAACGACAGCGACTTCTTCGCGGGTTACTACAGGGACATTGGCTATTGTGTGGCCCGAGGGATGAGCACCAAGGCGCTCCTGATGCAGGCCGTCAGCGTGAAGGATGACCCCTTGTCTGGCGGCCGTTCCATGCCCAACCATTTCGCCGACATCAGCAAGGGGATCCATGCCGTCACCAGTCCGACAGGTTCCCAATGCCTCACCGCCTATGGCGTTGCCGACTCCTGGAAACTGCACAAATATGGGTGCAAGGCCGGACAATTCAGGTTCCCTCCCACTGCCATCGCCATGACCACCATCGGCGACTCCTCGCTCCGCGAAGGAGAAGCCAGGGAGTTCCTCGACAACATTGCCACTGACCAAGTCCCTGTCCTTCACCTGGTTGAGAACGACAGGATGGGCATCTCCGTCAGCATCGACGATTCGATCTACAACGGCGACCCAATGTACCTGCACCGCAACCAGCCTGGAGTCCGCTATGTGGAAGTGGATGGGTGCGACTTCATCGCCTGTCACAAGCTGTTTTCTGAACTGGTCCCCTGGATCCGTACAGAGCGCAAGCCAGCCACAGTGAACGCCTCAGTGACGGCCCTGTTCAATCACAGTTCCACTGACGACCGCACCAAATACCTGAAGGTTGATGACATCGACAAGCGTGATCCCATCACGATTCTCTCGGAAACATGCATCCAACACGGGGTGTTCACACCCGAGCAGATCACGGCCCTCCACAATGGCATTTTCAAGCGCTTGGCGGATGAGGCCCAGGAAGTCATCCGCATGGGCAACTATTCGTCGGCCCAGGAAGTCATGGCCCCCATTTACCAATATTCCGACGACAAGGCCGCAAACGAATTTTCACGCGTCTTTGTGGGCAGCAAACCCCTCAAGAAATTCCGCGAGGCTGCTGGTCGCCTGGCCCTGAGTGAGTTCCCCCTGCGCATGGGCGACGCCATCAACCTCACCCTCCTGGAGGCCATGATCGCCGACCCGAGGATCGCGGCCTTCGGCGAGGACTGCGCCGACGTACCCCGCCGCTATATCCTCGACACCAAGACAGGGACTGTCAGAAACCTGATCGACCTCCTTGAAAAGGGCCAGCTCAAGAAGGCCAAATACGACAACCTGGCCTCCATGATCAAGGACAACTTCAGCGACGGCCTCCGCCAAAAAGGCGGCGTCTTCAACATCACCAAGAACCTCCAGCGTGTCACTGGCGACAGGTGCCACAACACTGGGATCTGCGAAGCCACCATCATCGGAAAATCCATCGGCTACATGGCCAATGGAATGATCCCTGTCCCGGAAATCCAGTTCATGGACTACCTCAGGCCGGCCATGCAGCAGCTTGAGGACGAGATGGCCACCCTGAGCTTCCGCTCCAACGGAGCCCAGCATGGCACCTGCGTGATCCGAGTGGCCTCATCCGGTTACCTCGGTGGAGCCGGAGCCATCTGGCATTCCACCCATGAAATGGGTCCCAAGATCAACCGTCCCGGCTTCCGCGTGGTCATGCCCTGCAATGCCCGCGATGCCGTGGGCCTGATGCGCACGGCCCTGTATTGCGGTGATCCGGTCATCTTTGCCGAGCCGAAGAGCCTGTACAACCGCACCCACCTCTTTGACAATGACCAGTTCTTCATGACGGGCCCCCTCCCCGATGATTTCAGGATCCCCTTCGGCAAGGGGCAGCTCTACCGCGACCAAGACCAGGATCTGACCATCGTCACTTACGGCAACACACTCCCGATGTCGCTCCTGGCTGCCAAGAAACTCGAGGACAAGGGCATCCGCTGTCAGGTGATCGACCTGCGCACTCTCAAACCGCTGGGCGAGATTGACTGGGATCTTATCCGCAACTGCCTGAACCACACCGGCAAGCTTCTCCTGGTCGACGAGGATCGCGAAGACGGCAGTTTCATGCAAATCCTTGCGGGAGCCATCTGTTCCGACCGTACGATGTTCGAACGGCTGGATGCCCCCCCTTCCATCGTTGCCGCCGAAAACAGTTTCATTCCATATGGGCCCGTTCATGAAGCCCTGATCGCGGTTCAAGAAGACGACATCTTTGAAGCTGCCGTCAAGCTCGCCTCCTACTGAACAGGCCTCCAGGAGACCTTCAGGCCTTGCAGTTTGAGCAGGTTCCCCGGATCTCGAGTTTGTGCGATGAAGGGCGGAATCCCAGCTTGCGGCATTCCTCGTCCTGAAGCTTTTCAATCATGTCGTTCGAAAACTCCTGCACTGTCCCGCAAACGACACAGATCATATGGTCATGGTGCTGGTGCCCGAAGATGTGCTCGTAGTGACGGCCCCCGTCGCGGATGTTCACCGTTTGGACAAGTCCTGACGACACGAGAAGCTCCAGTGTCCTGTAAACCGTGGCCCGCGAGACGGGCGGCTGTCCCTTGCGCAGCTTGATCGAAAGTTGTTCCGCGTCAAAGTGGTCATGACGGGCAAATACCTCACGCAAAACCCGTTCACGCTCCTTGGTCAGCCTGAGTCCCTTCCCCTTGAGGAACAGGGTGAACTTGTCGCGCTCCCCCTTTTCAATCATGGGCGGCTCCAGAGATGCTTCCTGATCACTCGTGCGGCCAGGCGTGGCCAGCGTGTGGCATCAAAGGCGGCGTTCGCCCTGTTGAGGCACTCCCAGGTGCAATGGCAGTTTTCCATCAACATGTCTGTCACCACCTTGGCGGATTCCGGTGTCCTGAGCATTCCCGGGACATCATAACCGTGGTCCCTGACATTGCCGAAGGCATCGGGCCTGAGTTCACAGAGTCTTAGGGTGCCGTTGGATTCGAGCAAGACTCCTTGCCGGCCGGCCACGCAGGTACTCTGGATCCCGCCCCCCGCCGCTGTGCGGGCAATCATCCCCACCGCCTCCTCCTCGAGGGCAAACCTGAACGGGGCCATCCAGGTCGTCTTCGGGATAACCGTCTCCTCCATCCTGAGGATCCTGCGGGCCGTGGCCTCGTAATGTCCGATATCGATGTCCTTGAGGACAGGGTCCTCGATAGAACCCCTGACAAGGTTGAGGCAATAGGGAATCCCGTAACGCGACATGATGGTGTGCGCCGTGGCCTCAATGCTCGGGGCACTGGCCTTGGTGTAGGTCCCCACGGCATTGACCATCAGGTTGGGAAGACGACGACGCAGTTCAAGGACCCCCTCGATAACCTTGATGCAGCCTTCGTAGCAGCCCTCGACCTTGCGGTTGGCATCATGCTCGGCCCCGATGAAGTCGATGGACACACCAATGTTGAGGCCCAGTTTCGGGTGCCTCGAAGCGGCCCTCTCGGCCTGCTCAAGTATGGAGCGCCACTTGAGACCATTGGTGACAATACTGCACATCGAGAGCCCGCTGTGGGTCACAAAGGCCTCGATGATCTCGGGGAGGTCCTGCCGGAGGGTGGGTTCGCCACCCGCTAATGTCATGTAACGCAGACCGCTCCACGAGATCGCGATTCGGGTGATCTCCTCGATGGTGAGGTCGTTGTTTTTGCGGAGATTTTCCTCATGGTTGAAGCAGAAGGCGCAACGCGCGTTGCAGTTCTGGGTGACCCAAAAGACAAGATACGAAGGTCCCTGCCTCATCGTGACACCATCCGGACCCCGGCACCGGTACAGATCGCTGCATATTGTCCGGCTCGCTGAAAGAACAGATGGAGGGCGTGACCGGGCCGGAGGCTGAGCACATGGCGCCAATAGCGCCAATCCGAGGCAAGCCACAGACCCGCACAGGCCCAGAGCCAACCACCCGCCACCCCGACAAATGCCTTGGCCAAGACGGACAGCACCGTAAGGGAAAACAGGAGGCAATGAAGGAATTCCACTCGATGGATCCGCCTGATCAGGGGGGGCATCCGTGAATAGATCGAGGCATAATGTCGGCTGCGGCGGAACAGAGTCTTCATCCGAGGGAACAGCGACTGGAAATGGTGGAAGGTGACAAGCTCCGGGGTGTAGCGGATGGCGGACGACTCCAGGATACGGAGAGTCAGGGCAAACTCCTCGCCCCCCGCCTCCTTGTAGGATTCATCAAATCCGCCGAGAGTCTCGAACAATTCCCGTCTTATGCAGAAAGCCTGGCTGGTGAGCGAATAACAGGAACCAGACTCCACGATCTGCTCCGTCATGTAGAAATGCCAGCTGGCAGCTTCACAAATCTGCCAAGAGTCGGGTCGTGCATCGGCTGGTGCGCTGGAATGGATCCCTTGGCATACCTGGACGGTTTCATCCGAAAAAATCCTCCTGACCTCGTCAAGGTAGGAAGGATAGGGGATCACATCATCATCCAAGAAGACCAGTACCCCCCGGCTTGATTCCTTGGCCAGGCGATTTCTTGTGGCAGCGACACCCCGACTGGATTCATGAGCCACCACACGGGCACCCATGGCCGCAGCGATCCGCCCTGTGCCATCGGTGGAGCCATCGTCCACCACCACCAGTTCGTCATCAGGTGCCAATTGTGATTTAAGGGCCGAAAGCAGGAGAGGAAGGGTTTCGGACCCGTTCTTCGATGGAATCAGGACGCTCAATTCAGGAGGCATAGCCCCCCCCCCTATCCCTGAAGCGGATCCTCAAGAGGTCTCTCAGCATCCTGGCGCTGTCCTTGATGATATGCACCCTGCTGGCTTCCACATGGTTCCAGGTCACCGCCACTTCCCTCACCACGAGTCCATGGCGGAGGCAAATCATGATCCATTCCACGTCATAGGCAAAGCCAGGAAGCGAGGCCTTGGAGAGGATGGCTGTCACGGCCTTCGGACTGAACACCTTGAATCCGCACTGGGTGTCGGTGAATCCCGCAGGCAAGGCCATACGGATGAGTCGGTTGAAGGTGCGTCCCATACCTCTGCGCAACCAATGCTGGCGAACCTTTTCCGTCCCCAAACCCCTTGAAGCCATGACAAGATCGGCCCCGGCTTCTGCCTCGGCAAGAAGGATCTCAAACTCAGAAGCCGGAGTGGCCCCGTCGGCATCGGCAATGAATGTGCGCTCCGCATCAGGACGTGAGAAAAGAAGGCCGCGATGAAGGGCCGCCCCCTTGCCTTCATTGACAGGGGATCGGATGAGCCGGACGGGGAATGGAAGTGAGTCCATCAGGCTCGACACTTTCGAGCCCGTGGCATCGCTGGAACCGTCATCGACCACCACAAAAAGGGCGTCATGGCCCATCATGGCCTTGGCATAAGACTTCAACGTGGGTTCAATGCGATCCACCTCGTTGAAGGCGGGGATGACAATGTCAACGCGCATGGGTTGAAGACGAGTCTACCAGAGCCGGAGGCAGACGGTACAGCCTCAGAGAATCAAGGTGTGTGTCAATTCGCTCCATGGCTGAAAGATGGTGCCTCAGGGGAGCCAGCAGGGCATATCGCATGATGCTAGAAGGCAGCGCCAGCACATGCTCAGAAACCACAAGATAGTCACCTGGCATCATGGGTGTATCGGAAAGTCCCTGGAACCTTATGGTGTCATAGGACGCCGGAAATGCGTAGAGATTCGCATTTGTCGGAATCACATCGAGCCCGAAGAGCCAAACCCTGGCTTCGCGGATGCCTTGATTGTCGAGGAAGCGGCCCAATCTCACAAAATCCTGTCCCCAATCTATGTTGCTGTCGGAGACGAACCCCTTCAGACCTCCTCCCACCAACCTTGAATCAAACCCCGCATATCCCCGGGGGGACATCAGCAGGATGCTCAGGGGCAGAAGGCCCATCAAGGGGACCCAGAACCGGGTCTTCCATCTCAGGCCAGCAAGACCCACCACCAACAGGATCAGTCCTGGCGCTATGCGCTGGAACAGCGGAATTCCCGGACCCGTCATCTCCCAGAGCCCTTGGCCCAATTTTGACTGTGAAAGCAGTCTGGATCCCAGCATCACAAAGATCACAATCGATCCCACAATGGTCAAGGAAACGGGAATCAGAGTTCGGTTCCTGAGGGCCTGAGCCAGCCCCAAGCCAGAAGCCACCCACAATAAACCCATCCAGGGCAGACAATGACGAACTCCCAAATTCAGCGGACTGGCCAAAGAGGCCACAAAGCAAAGAAGGGCCACGATCGCCAAAGGCCTCAATTGTTTCATAGCCCCCGTGAACAAACCGGCAGTTGCTGCCACCAACAACCATACAGGTGTCTTGGCCACAACACTGGCCAGGGCATGAAGAGGGAAGCTGCCGGCCCCCGCCACACCATCGAGAAACACCGTGCGACCCCCGGCATGCTCTCCGACATAGCGGAGCCCTTCGAGGTAGGCGGGAGGAATCCATCCCGAGAACCCTGCCCCATACATCAGGACCATCATCAACCAGCCGAACACCAAACCACCTGTGGCTTCCATCAGGCCGCGTTTTCCCCGGTTGAGACCAAGAGCCACGAGATACACAAGAGCCACCAGGCCGTTGAATTTCACCAGAATGGCGGAAGCCACAACCACCCACACACCCAGGAGGGTCAGTGCACGAGGACGGTGGAGATGGCTTTCACAGGCCCAGGCCCCCGCCAGCAGAAGCGCCGTCAACGGCACATCGGTGGTGATCAGGTGACCATGGAAGAGAAGATTGGGGTCCAGGGTCATGAAGAGCGCCGAGATTGTGGCCGCCGTGGGCCCCCCCACCCTCCAGGCCAGGGCGAATGCCGCAGCGATCCCCAAAAGGGGAAAGATGAGGAGAAGAATCCTCCCCTCCCATAACGCCTCTCGGTGATCAGGTTCGTGGACAAGAAGGTGGTGAGCGGCCTTGGCCACATCCAGGTCGCGACCCTATCCTGACACCGGGATTTCGGGGGCCACAAGCCCTTTGAGCATTCCGGGCAGGGTTCCCACAAGTTTCGCCATGGGCGGATGCTCCAGGTTGACCCTGGCCTCTCGGGCCGTCCAGTGATCAAGTCCTCCCAGGTAATGCGGGAACTCATCGATCGTGATGCTGTCCACATAAGATTGGGTGGCTCCCTCGTAGGCATGCCAGAGAAGGAGAATCACCAAGACAAAAGGCGCGAGGGTTTTCATCAGCGAACCTTGAATCTTTCATCCTGGGCCAATTCCACGAGTCCCAATCGACCTGCCGCCTCGGCGGCAGCCCGGGCCTCTTCGACATGTCCGGCCATCCATTCCGCCATCACCCTGTTGTGCCAGTAAGACTTGATCCCGACAGATTCCCGGGTCATGGATCTCCAAAGAACAACATCATTGGACCAGTATCCGGCATGACCCACATGCATCAGGGCGCAAAAACAGGCTGTCAGCAGAAGGATCGCCGCCCTCAACGACGTCCACCCTGATTCCAAGCGGGGCCGGACCCACAGGATCAGGACCGGAAGGCTCAGTACATAAAAGCGCGAGGACCAGGGCATCCACAACTGGCCCGATGCGTCCTCGGTTACAGCCAAGACATGCTGCAGTGTTCCCACCAGCAGGAGAGCAACGAAAAGCCTGGCGTGGCCCCTCAACCGGTATAGGACCACGGGGAAGAGGATCCATAGCGCTAACCATCGCACTCCATCCACCAGGACAAAATGCCCGCGTTCCTCAAGGTTCACCCCCACCAACGACATCAGGGCCCGAGGCAACATCGTCACGGACACTGAGAGTCCCTTGATCAGGGTTTCAAGGTTGTCTGCATGCCTGTACAAGCCGATCCCTTCAGGGCGAGACCCATACCAAAGGCAGGCCATGCCGATCACGGCCAACCCATGCCATCGACAACGGGGAGGTCGGTGGGCCAGGTGGATCAGGGGCAATACCCAGGCCGATTCCTTGAGCCAAGGCGCCACCAACGAGATGATCAAGGCCCAGATAGGAAGGCCTGAACGGTTGAGCAACAGGATCCACACAAGGCCGGTGGTGATGGCGACATCCGCCTGGCCGGGGAGATAGTGCAGGGGTTCACTGAACAGGGGGTGCACGGCATAGAGGATGGCCAGGGCGAGGGTGGCCGATCCGGGGCCCATCAATCTCATCATGCCCCACGTCCCCAGGATGTGAAGGAGGGCCATGGGCAGGATCACTCCGAGCCACCCCCCCCAGCGGTATCCCGCCTCAAGGCGCAACCTGTCGAGGGGCCTGTAGAAGGCATCCGCCGAAGCCGCGCCAGGATTCTGAAAGTAACTCAGGTGAAAGACATCAAAACCTGAAGACGTTGATTCACTAAAAAAGAAATGTCCGTCCCACACGCATTCCCAAGGGGTCCAGAACACTGAGAAGACGAGGGCTAGGCCAAGGGGCAGCCACCACAGCCGGGAGCCGATTGCCGGGTCAGCGGCTACTGCAGTGCTTGAAGGCATCGTCATCCGACTTGCAGATCGGGACGATCTTCTCCAGATCGACCATGTCGAAAATCTTCTGGCATTCATCCGACACATTGGACAGTACCATCGGCTTCTTTTCATCCTTGAGACCGGAATGCAGGCGGATCAAGGTGCCGATGGAGAC
>JBFWNO010000085.1:0-12209 GCA_050251015.1 Planctomycetota bacterium | reverse complement strand
AGACAGGAATCTTCTGCTCGACTATCTCGACCATCTCAAGGCCGACGGCATGCAACCCCACCGCATCCTCCTCACCCACCAGCATCATGACCATAGCTCGGCCGCTCGCTGGCTCCGCGACACCTTGAAGATCCCTGTCGCGGCATCCGCGATCACCAAGACCTTGCTCGCCCCCACCTGCCCGGTGGATGAAGTGGTGGAGGATGGCCAGGTTCTGGAAGCCGGCGAACGCTGGAGACTACGGGCTATCCACACCCCCGGGCACGCCCCGGGTCACCTCTGCTTTCTTGAGGAACACACCCGCACCCTGTTTGCGGGAGACATGATCAGCGGTCATGGAACCATCCTTGTCAGTCCGACCGATGGAGGTGACATGATCGCTTATATCAATTCCCTGGAGCGTCTGATCAGGGACTTCGACTTCGATCTGATGCTTCCGGCCCACGGAGGCAGCTTTGGCGACCCGAAGGCGGCTCTCCGCGACCTCATCGCCCACAGGCAGCAACGCGAGGAGAAACTCCTAGCAGTGGCTGCCACGGGAGTGAACAATCTCGAAACCCTGGTGGCCCGGACCTATGATGATGTGGCCCCGGAGGCCCTCCCCTATGCCCATCTGAGCACCCTGTCCATACTCCGGAAGCTGGAGAAGGAAGGACGCCTGGAGGACCTCCCCCTGACCAAGGCCCTCACTCCTTGATGACCTCCATCTCGGACTCATTCACATACTCACTGCCCAACCGCTCGATCTTGAGGTCGACAATCTCGTCATCTCGCATAACCTGAACCAACAGGGGGTCCCCGGGCATCATCGAGACCATCAAACGTTTGAGTCGAAGATTGGCATCGTTCCTGATGTTGTTCTCATCGTCCTCACCACTGATCTCCTCGGAGTCGAAGAGGTGCCCGTTGACGGTCAACAGGATGTCGCCCTTGCGGATTCCAGCCTTCCAGGCAGGCGAATTGGGGGAGACAAAGGCCACCCTGGCACTGGAACGAAGGCTCACTGTCTTTCGGCCTCCTCCCGAATGCAGTCCCAGGAGGCCTTCCGTGGTCAGGGAAACCCCCATCCAGGCTTTCACGTTGCGCCACGATCCCAGCTGGGACAGTTGGCGCATCACGGCATCACCTGTGGTCACAGTGAACGTTTCCACATGGGTGAGGACCTTGCCTGTCGTGGTCCGGCCCTCCAACTCCATCAAATAATTCCCGGGGGAAAGAACCGTGCTGACCGACCCGACGGGGTCCTCCGACTTGAGGACTTCGCGTCCGGAAGCTGCCTCTTTGATCCGCATCATCGACAAAGGCAAGGTATTGGCCCCGTGGTTGGCAAGGAAGAGAGCCCCTGTCAGAGGCTTGAGGTTGACGACCAATCGGACTGGGTCGTGAGCCTCCACTCGCAGGCGTTCCACCTTCATACTTTCAAATCCATGAGCCCTGAATTCAAGGTCATGAAGTCCCTCGCCCAAGGGGATGAAAATTTCTGACCCGGCCGTGAGCATTCCATGCGACGCGGTATCGACAATCATCTCGACTTCGGACGGCACACTGGTGACAAAGACACCCCCCCCGGTGCGTGTGAGCTCAACCCTTGACACTGAGGGAACGAATCGATGAACGACATCCACCGGATCCAGGAGGTTCAAGAGTGGGAGTCCACAGCAGCATGGCGCGCAGACCACGCTGGCGACAGCTTCCTGGGCGCTGATGACGTCAACCGCGGTGTCTTTCCTGAATGACAGTGGAGTATCAAGGTAACCGCTCATGGACAGCATGACCTTGTGTTCTTTCTTCTTCAGGTCAAGATCGATAAATGCGGGAGTCTTGAGTCCCATGGGTTTGCCATCCTCCGAGAGAATGGTGGCACCACGGGGCACGGAGTCCACCAAGACTCCCGAAACTTCACGGCTGCATGAGGCGAGAGTTGTGAGCACGGCCAACAGTGTCAGCACAAGTCGAGTACGCATCACTGGACTCCCCCTTCAAACGGGTCGCGCCCGCGTTTTTGCTTTTTCACAAGTTCATGGACGATGGCATTGACCAATTCCGGAGGCATGTTTTCGCCCGGGGTGGCTCTGCCCAATTCGGCGGCCTGCTGGGTCATCAGGAGGGGATCAAGAGCCGGACCCAGATCGTTGTGGTCGCGAAGCAGCGCCTCCAGAGAGGCGTTGTCGGGATCG
Source organism: Planctomycetota bacterium (assembly GCA_050251015.1). GTDB lineage: Bacteria > Planctomycetota > JBFWNO01 > JBFWNO01 > JBFWNO01 > JBFWNO01. The sequence goes on along the minus strand of JBFWNO010000085.1, from coordinate 10,032 downwards.
TTGCCACGAAGCACCGTCACCAGGCTCCCTCGGTCGCCCCTGTGTACACTGAGATTGGCATCGCCAAGTTCGCGCTCCAGGATGCGTCCGGCTTCATAGGCCGCCAACACGGATTCCACGTGGCCTCCCTGTTGGCCGGCCTCCTCAAGACGCCGCAGACGCTCTTCGATGCTGTCACGGGATGGTTCCCGTTTTAGCCAGCTGGCCACATCGGTGTGGGGCACCTCTCCGGTGACCAGCGTGCCCAACCACAGACCCACCACGAGACAGGCCGCAGAGGCCACCCATGGCAACACGGGATGGCGGCGCACTGCCAAAGATCGGACATTCATGTGGAGGGCCGGTGACGGCCCGGGAATGGCCTTGAAAGTGCGGGCAAGGGCCTCAAGGGCCTCATCACGGCGCTCGAATTCCATGGAACAGGTGTCGCAGGTCTCCAAATGGGCAATCAGAGCGCTTTCCTCGCGGGGTTCCAACACCCTGTCGCGCCAGCCATCGTAGAGACTGTTGGCCTTATGACATGTCAGATCGCTCATGATGTCCCCCTTTGGAATAGATGGGTGAAATGTTCACGGGCCTTGGCAAGCCTGTACCGCACTCTGTCGCGTGAAAGGCCCAACTGGACCATGATCTCCTCCACCGTGAAACCATCGATCTCCTTGAGCACAAGAACTTCACGGGACTCGCTGTCCATTTGATCAAGGCATTCACGCACCAGCTCGTTCTCATGCCGGGGTGCCACGGCCCGTCGGCTTTCAGATTTTTCAGCTGCAGACAACTCACGCGCGGCGTCTTCCTCAAACCGCCTGACCACCTGCTTGTGCCGGAGATGGTCCCTGAAAACGTTCGAGGCAATGGCAAAGAGCCAATTCCTCACGGATTCGGATTGTTGGGGCGGATAGTTGCGGAGGGCCTTCACAAAGGTGTCCTGGGTCAGGTCCTCGGCCAGCGTCGTATCAGACAGGCGATTGGTGAAATACCTGTAGACAGCCACCGTAAACTGACTGGATATCTCCTGAAACGGCGGGTGCATCTGCAACATGTCTCCTCAGTTCGGCGGGGATTCCAACCCCGTCCCGGATGGAGACGGCCTTGAGCCCCAAAAGGGGGAAAGATTGCTGGGAACCCGTCAAACCCTTGTTGAATGCTTGAAAATGGTGACCCCATGGGGATTCGAACCCCAGTTACCAGAATGAAAATCTGGTGTCCTAGGCCGTCTAGACGATGGGGCCACCTAGAATTGGCGGGGACATTATGGTCGGGGAAAAGGCCAAAATCAAGGGATGGATCAACCCGGAACAAGCTCAATCAGGGTAATTTCAGCCGGTACTCCCTGCCTCATGGGCGGTCCCCAGAACCCCGTTCCCTGATTCACATAGAGTTGGGTTTCCCCGAACGTATGAAGACCGGAAATGGCAGGTTGGACAAGGCGCACCAAGAGGCCGAAGGGCCATAACTGGCCTCCATGGGTATGGCCGGACAATTGAAGGGCGACACCATGGCCGACAACCTGGTGGATCATCTTGGGTTGATGGGCCAACAGGACGACCGGCACTCCCTGGGGTGAACCTTTCAGGGCCCGAACCACATCAGGCCCCCCACCGGCCCCCCCTCGAGACCCTGCCAAGTCATCCACGCCGGCAAGCACCAGCCTGGTTCCATCATGCTCGATCACCACATGTTCGTTGCGCAGGGGACGGATCCCCCCATCAGCAAAATGTTGGCACCAGGCCATCTCACCAGCGTAGTATTCATGGTTCCCTGTGATCATGAAGCACCCATGGCGTGCCTTGATCGAGAAAAGGGGCATGGCCATGGAACCGATCACATCGACAGTCCCATCAACCAAATCCCCGGTGAGCACCGCCACATCCGGCTCGAGTGCATTGATCATGGTGGCCACTCGACGGGAAAAGGCTCCATCCAGAATGGGTCCCAGGTGCAGGTCAGTGGCTTGGGCAATCCTGAACCCCGTCAGGCGTGGGTCGAGACCGGGAATGACCACCTTCACGTTTTCGACTGCCAGCTTGCGGCCCTCTTCCAAGGCCAACCCTGTGGCAGCCATCGCCGTCAAAGCGCCTGTTCCGGCAGAGGCCCTCAGAAAAGCCCTACGACCCGGGTTCTCGGGCCCCATGGAAGGCCGAGAGCGCCATGTCATCCACCGGGCTATTTCCATGAACAATGCAACCACGATGAGCTCGAAAACGACTCCCACCAAGACGAAGGCGAACCAGGTGCACCACCTGGACACCTCCTCGGGGCAATACGGACGGACCCAAAAGCAAAACGCCACTGAAAAGGATAGGGACACCAACAGAAAACCCAGGCTTGTCTTGATGGCCGGCGTCCACTGGGGATCCGAGACAAAACAGCGCCACAGCCACCGGTTGACCAAGTAAACAAGAATGGAAAACCCGGCGATGACCAGCAGGATCTGCGGGAACATCAATGGGTATCCCGCTCAGGGCACAAGGAAGGCTTTATAACCCTTGGCTTCAAGTTTGGAGGCCATGGTCTTGGCTTCCTGGTAGTTCCTGAAACGACCCACCCTCACGTAATAGAGTTTTTCATGGATCAGATAGGGCTCGAATCCCTCGCTCCTGAGTTTGTCCATCATGGCCTCAGCCCTTGAACTGTCCTTGAAAGCCCCCACCTGGGCACTGAAGGCCTTGAAGCTTCCCAACTCCCGGTTTTTGATTTTCTTGGCCTGGGCACTGTCAGGGCAGGTTTTCATCAGGAGGTCATAGACTTCCTTGGCCTTTCGGGGTTCGCTGAGCTTCAGGTAGGCCTCGCCCATGCCATTGAGGACCTCTTCGGGTGGGCAAACAGATGCGTGATTCTCCCAGAGGTCCCTATAAATCTTAAGTGCTTCCGCATAGCGCGAACTTTCGGGCTTGGAGACGTGCGTGGCCACCTCCTCGGGGTTGGGTGATTCCTTGGTATCCACATCCTGCACCCAGGTTCGGGCCTCGCCCAAACGAGCCAACACATAGGTCTGTTCGCGATCGGAAGTCCGAGAGGCTTTCACAAATTCATCGCGAGCCCTCTCGAATTTTTCCTCCTCCAACAGCATGCGGCCAAGATGGTAATGCGCCTCCGCTGCGTAGGGTCCGCTCCGGTTCGTGGAAAGGAATCGGTTCAGGATTCTGCGAGCATTCTCCTTGTCTCCGTCCAGGATGGCGTCCTGCCCACGTTTGAAGAGCGCCGGGGGATCCTCAGGTTCAACCATGGGCTGGGGACCGCAGGAGGCCAGCACCATGACATAGGGCAGTGTTTTGAGCAGACGCATGATTCCATTGTCCCCGATTTCCGGGGGTTCAGGCCTCCTCGTCGTCACCCTCTCCCGCGTCTTCCACCATCAGTTTTTCAAGGGTGGTTTCGTATTCCTTGAGCCTTTCACGGCAAGCGGCCAACTTCTTCATGCCCTGTTCATAAAGGGCTATGGCTTCATCAAGGCCAAGCTCCTGGGTTTCCAGGGCTTCCCGGATCTCCTCCAGCTTCTTCAGCTCCGCCTCAAAGCCGTCCTTTTTCTTTTTCATGATTGGGGTCTATTGTATGTCGCTTCCACCACGGCCTCCATGGAACCATCAGCCAGTTGTATCCTGAGGGCATCGCCACGCCTTGAGGTTTTAGCCCGCGCCAAGCGGCCACGGGAATCCGTCACAACGGCATAGCCTCGGCCCAGAACCCCAAGAGGGCTCAAGGCCTCCAGCCTGGAACCCTCGGTTTCCATTCTTTGCCTCACCACCATCACGTGACCTTTGATCTGTTGCGACAAGACCTGCTGTGTCTCCTGGAACCCTGAGCGGATCTCATCCAGGATCTCCCAAGGGCGCCTCCAGGCCTGCGAAAGAGACGTCAAATCGAGGCGGTGCCGAAGATTCGTGATGGGTGCACGTAGGGCCCTCTTGAGCCTTTCTGATTCATCATCAAGCTGGGCCATCAATTCGTCCCATATCGGCACCACCAAGGCCCCCACCGCCGTGGGAGTCAGGGCTCTGGCCGATGCCGCCAGATCCGCCAGGGTGACGTCGATTTCGTGGCCGACGGCGCTCACCACAGGAAGAGGGCTCGCGGCAATCGCCCTGACCACCACTTCCTCGTTGAAGGCCCAAAGGTCCTCGATCGATCCACCTCCCCGGCCACAAACGATCACATCCACACCAGGAATGCGGGCTGCCCTTCTCAGAGCCCTGGCAATGTCAGGAGCTGCCTGGGCCCCCTGCACCGCCGTGGGAACAAGGACCAACCTGACAAAGGGGAAACGGTCGCGCAGACTCTTCTCCATGTCATGGCGGGCCGCACCCACCGGCGATGTCACTAAGGCGACCCTTTCAGGCAAAAAAGGCAGGGGTTTTTTGCGTTCATGGTCAAAAAGGCCTTCGGCTTCCAGGCGAGCCTTGAGTTCCCGTAGTTTTTTGTCGAGATGGCCCAAACCCGCGGCTTGCCAGGAGCGCACATCCAATTGCAATTGGCCCCGAACCGGCCACACGGTGGCCCTTCCCGCCACCTCGATCTTGTCACCATCCCCCGGCACTCCCGACCGATCGGCTGTTGACCGCCACATGACACAGGACATCGAAGCCTTGTCATCCTTCAAGGTGAAATACACATGACCGCTCGGGTACCGCTTCACCTGCGAGACTTCGCCCAGGATTCTCACGGAATGAAAACGTCCTTCCACGTCGGCACGGAGGAGTTCAAGGAACTGCACAACCGTCAGCGGGGCCGGCTGACTCACTTCGAGGCGTTGCCCACCTGGGCGATCAACATGTCCATTTGCTCGGAAAAGGCGACCTGGTCCGTGCCGAGGGGATTCTTGAAGAAGACCGCCAGATGGGATTGAGGGCCCTTATCACCCCGTTCAAGGGCCCTGTCCATCAAACGGGCCAAGTCCAGGCAGAGCGGGGCCGCCAACGCACTGTCGCATCCCTGCCAGCAAAACTGCATCTGCATCCTCACACCGAGGAATCCCTCAAAATGGATATGATCCCAGGCTGTCTTCCAATCCCCGAGGGAGGGGGAATAGTCGATGCGTGTGCGCCCCGGGACGCCATCACCAAGGATGCGGTGGAGCACAGCATCCTTGTTGGCCAGCTTTCCTGCGGCCCTCGCAGTGTCACGGAGGGCCTCGCCATCGGCATTCCCCAGCAAATTCAAACCTTCCCAACCCAAGACCTTGAGATTGCGACCCAGGAACATCGGGGCCAGCACGCTTTTGACCAGGGTCTCGCCTGTTTTGCCATCCTTGCCGGCGTGGGGGATTTTCTCTCCCCATGGTTTCAGGGCCGGCAGATCGAAACCGGGCGACGGCGTGAACCCAACGTGGGCACAACCCTGGTCAGCAGCTGCCAAACACCATAAAAGGCTGTCCGTCACGGGTTCACGGGTGTTCAATCGGCGCTCCAGGGCCGATGGGTCCTCCGTCCAGGGCTCCCGGGGTGCTGGGGCCTGGGTGGTGGCAAGGTCGATGACCACCACGCGATCCAATCCTTGCCGATCCTGGAACGATTTGAGAAGTGAGCGGAATAGTTCAAGTCTGCGAGACAGAGGTCCTGGAGTGCTGGCCTCCACCCGGTCGGGCGCTCCCAAATCCACCAACCGTTCCTCGATGCCCCTGAAAACTTGCCACGGAATGGCCCCGCCCCGCCCCACAATGGCCCCTGCCTCAGACACCCAGTCACCCTCTCTCACATCCACACCACCAAGGACCAACTCGTCAAGACCCACGAGGCCTGCGCTCGCCAGGGGGCCCGCCGCTGTCACCAGACCCGTGGTGGACGTCTGGCCGGAGGACAAGGCACACAGGCCCGAAGCCAGCGTTGTGCCGACTTCCCCCAATGCTCCAACCACATAAAGGCCTGTGGTCACCGAGCCTCGTGAAGGGCCATCAGGGCATAGGCCGTGACCAGCTGGCTGTCACCTTCCCACCAACGGTCCTTGGGGTTGATCCAGAAACCCTCAGGCGACTGGCGCTTGGCCAGGGCTTCACGGAGATCGCTCTTCCAGTCGGCTTTGGTTCCGCCGGTTAGGTTCAGCTTATCGACACCTGCCACTCTGAGGGCCTTGGCAAAAGTGTGGTAGTAGTAAAAGAGTCCCTGCTGGCCGAGTGCGGGGTCATTGGCTCTTGCCAGACCGGGATTTTCATCGAGCGTGTAATGGGATCCGATCCATGCCAAGGCGGCTTGGACCCTGGCATCACGGGCATCAAGGCTCGCGTAAATCATGCTCTTGAGTCCGGCATAGGTCATGCTTCCGTAGGATCCATAGGCCGACTCACCGTTGGGGTTTTCCTTCTTCTCACTTTTTCCATCACCAGCCTCGGCGATCCCATAGGGAAAACCACCATCGAAAAGTTTGGGATCCTGCGTCGGGTTCTTCCGAAAGTTCTGCAAACGTGTGAGATAGTCCTTGGCCCTCTGGAAGACCGCGCTATCTTTGGGCACCCCCGTTTCCGCCAGGGCTTCCAAGGCAAATTGCGTGTTGCTCAGGTCACCCACTGGCTTGGAACCATAGCCAATGGCGCCAAAATCCCTGACATTCTTTTCATCCGTGAACTGCAGGCCCTGGATGTAATCCTGGCCCGCCTTAATGGCCTGGCGATGGGCCACGGGGTCGATATCGTGCAAGAGCTGGATGCAGACGCAGGTTTTGTAGTTGAGAAACTTGCCGTCGGCATCACTGAAGGCTCCCACTGGCTTTCCAGCTTCACCCCCCCCCTTGACCTGGCTAGCCAGAACCACTTTCACAGCCTTGTCGATCTGCGATTGGAAAGCCTCGGGGTTGCTTTGATGCAGGGCCCTGGCGCACAGTGCGGTGATGCCCAGGTCGGGTTGATGCTCGCCAAAACGTCCATCGTCATGCTGACGGCTGGCCAGCCATGTGGCGGCTCGCATCACATCAACCGAATGGCCCTGTGCTGTGGAAGTAGGGGCTGGGGCCGAAGAACCGCAGGCGGCCAGCACCAGGGCAAACACCAACTTCATTTTCTGGATCATGACTTCTCTCCTCTTGGGGTCAATCAGGTTTTTTCTTGGATGGAGATGGTTCGGACACCGTGAAGACCAAGGTCACCCTGGTGCCGACGGGAGGGCAGATGGCCTTGTTCACGCCAAAGGCTGTGCCGATCTCATTGTCTTTCTTCGCGAAGGTCACGGTGCTGTCGAGCACCGCAAAATCATCATGCATCAACTGCATGATCACACCGGTGCGGTCAGCGACGTAGAAAGGAATCTCAACCCCCTTCTCCTCATCTCGCTCCGAATCAATGCGGCTTCCGGCAAACACCCATTGGAGATTCTTCGGTGGTTGCTGGCTCTCCAGATCGATCACCAGCTCACGAGCCTCGCATTGATGGTGACGTGGCACCTCCCGGATTCCTGTCAGTCGTCCGTAAGGCTTGAACACGCCCTTGATCTTGGGATCGGGCTGGTGGAAATAGTAGATCACGGTGTCGGCCGTGCTCACCGTTTCCTGCCTCACATGGTTTCTCCAGTAATACTTGGGATCAGCAGGGTCCAGGAGCTCTTCCATGTCTTCGTGGAATTGGATCTGGCCTTCGCTTTTGGAGGCATTAAAGTGGATTTTCCAGGGGCTCACATCCCACCACTCATCCTCAGTGCCCGGATCCGTCACCGTGCAGGCATAAAGCAGTGGCGGCTTGAGATCCTTGTTTACTGGATCGGGGGTGATCTGGGCATATCGATCCGGCTGTTCCCAGGTCACATGGCAGTCCAGGATGTCCCCGGAAATATTCTTGCCCTCCAATTGGGCTGAGGCCCTGTCTTGGAGGCCCATCCCCACAAGGGCAAAATGCAGGTCCCGGGGCGGGGCATCAAGGGCCACCACACTTTCATACTCTCGGCCATAGGGTGTGACAGCAAAAAACTCCACAAATCCCTTGGATGAACAAATGACACCGGTCGCTTCCACACGGCGGCTTACCGGCCAAACCACCAGACCCTTGGATTCAAGACGCTTTTCAGCGGCATCCGGGGCTACCGGGACCTTTGTTGACTGGGGAGAGGGCTCAGGGGGAATCGTGGGAGAGCCGCAAGCGGAAAAACCGGCCAAAAGCACCGTGAAAAGCCATGGTTTCATGGATGGTTGAACGCCAAGCCGGGGCCAAAGGTTCACGGGATCCTCACCTGTTCAGTCCCTTTTCGAGGAAGGACCGGAAGGCCTCCAGACTGATCAGGCCCTTGGTCGTAGCCAGAGTCACCCCCTCGGGAGTCTCGAGAGCGTAAAACGGAAGGCTGATGTCCTTGTATTTCTCGAATTGAAGCCGGGCCCACTTCTTGGATGGTTCCGTGCCTTCGTCCGTCATCAACCGAACCTCGACATAGTGCGCCAAAAGGTCTTTGGAACGGGGGAAAACCCCCACTTCCATCTTCCGGCAGTTGGAACAGTTTCTTCCCGAGAAATCGACAAACAGGGGCTTCTTCAGTTCTTTGGCGCGGGCCAGGCCCTTGTCATAGTCGTCAAAAATCTCTCCTTCAACCTGTTCGGCGGCTGGGGCAGACATGGCGGACACCTTGAAACCCCCGCGGCCAGGAGGATCACTCAACAGGAAGCCCTGGATATCCGATGAAATGTCGGCCCCCATCAACCCGAAGGCCAAGTAGCCCGAAAATACCAGGGCCCCAAGCCCGGCCATCATCCGGCCGACACCAATCGTCGGCCCTCCTGAATGCCCGATGGACACAAGCCCCAGAAGGTAGACCGCCGCCACCAAGTGGATGGCCGACCAGGTCAAGAGCACCAAGTCATGGGTGAGGATATCCCATCCCCAGTGGATATCGGCCACTCGGAAGAACTTGAGTGACAGGGCCAGCTCGGCGAATCCCAAGGTGACCTTGACCACCCCCAACCAACCCCCACTCTTGGGAAGGCCTGAGGCCAGGGCCGGAAACAGGGAGAGCCCGAAGAACACGGCGGCAATGAGTCCCGAGAATCCCAGCATGGTGGCAATGGGAGCCGCCAGCTCTCCGTTCCCGGCTGTGAGTGCCAACTGGGATCCGACAACAGGGAAGGTGCAGGTGAAACTGGTGACGGCAAAGGTCAGCCCCATCATCAGGGCTCCCAAGGCCCCCCCCTTGCGCCCTGCCGCAGCGGCCGACATCAAGAAAGAGGGAGGCCTGAGTTCAAAGGCCCCGAGGAAACTCAAGGCGAACAACAGGAAGACGATGCCAATGCCCAGGTTGATCCATGGATTCGTGGCCATCCAGTTTGGTCCCTCATGTCCTAGGACAAGGGTGAGACCCACACCCAATCCCGTGAAAAACACCACAACACCGCAGGCATAGATCCCCGCCAGCTTGAGTTGATACAAGCGGTTTTCACCGGATTGCTTGAGGAAATAGCTCAACGTGATGGGGATCATCGGGAAGACACAGGGTGTGAGCATAGCCAGGAGACCCCCAACAGCACCGGCCAGGAAGGCGCTCCACAACCCCTCATTCGAAGGCACGGACTTCACGACGGCCGGGGTTGAAGATTCGATGATGGCCGGGGCGACGGCAGGCACCACGGCGGGTGGGGTTTCCACCTTGAGATCCTCGAAGACTCCCTTGAAGGGGATCCATGATGTTCCTGGCCCTTTGTATTGGAAGCCGGCTTCAAGGGGGTAGCAGCCATTGTCATCACAGACTTGGCCAATGACCCTGATCACAGGTACAAAGCGGGCTTTATCCGTGACCTTGATTTTCTGGACGAACGTCACGGAGCCCTCGTGGATGAATTGGGGTTCGCCAACCATGGGGTCATCCAGACGGTGAGGTTCAGGCTCAGTCAGGGGGCCTTCGGGCACATAGCCTGTGCCTCCCCACTCGATGCGGGTGGGTGTGCCGAACCCCTTTCCCGAGGAACTGTAAATGTGGAACATGGGATCCAATGACACATGAAGCCGCAATTGCAGGGAACCGGCTGTCGTGGGTTCCACATCAAAATCGACCTTCAAACGGCAGTGTTCAACCGATGGCTCAACCACTTCACCGGCTGAGAGTGCCGTCAGCGATATCAGAAAAAATCCTG
>JBFWNO010000084.1:0-12363 GCA_050251015.1 Planctomycetota bacterium | reverse complement strand
ATGAGGATGTCGGGTTCAGGCAGGGTCTCCTTCCCTAGCGCCAGGTGGCTCAGGAACACGGCATGGTTCACCACCAGCAGTCCGGCACCCTGGGCCTCACGGCGGGCGTTGAAGAAAAAGCACTCCCCGTGGGCGGGGCAACGCTGCGCCAGGCAATGGTCACGATGGCTTTCCACCTTGGACCACAGGGAAGGGTCCACCGCACCGCGGAGTTCCCCCACGTCGCCAGAGGATGTTGAGGCGACCCACTGCGTGAAGGCCGAAAGCCCCTTCTCGCCATAGAGGTCCCCTTCGCTCTCCAGGGCCCTTTGCAGGCGACGCTTCGACAGATAGTTCCCCCGCCCCTTGAGGACCGCCCAATCAAAGCCCCCGCCCAGAGCGGCGTGGAGGCGTGGAAGGTCCTTCTTCACCAGCTGGTCCTGGAGGTTGCGCGTGTAGGTGGATACCATCACCCTGAGTCCCTCGGCCCGGAGGGCCTGGATGGCCGGCACCAAATAGGCGAAGGTCTTGCCGATACCCGTTCCACCCTCGACCGCCAGGCCGCCGCGGCGGGCGATGACACCCGACACCGCCTCGGCCATGCGGATCTGCCCTTCGCGCTGGCGAAAACCCTCGAAAGCCGCCGCCAAGGGACCTTCGGGGCCAAAGAGGACCCTCATGTGGTCCGGGCGATCATCTCGTCAAGGCGGTCGGCCAGCGGTTTGCTGAGTTCCTTGGCATCCACAACCTCAAGATGGGGGACATGACGTAGGATCCATGTGATCAGCCACATGGGATTGCTCACCACCACATCGCCCAGGACGCCTCCGTGGGCATCGGCACGCACTTTCTGATCCGAAAGCCTTTTGAGTTCCCCATCTAGGGGAGGCCTGGCGCGCACCCTGACCCGGCATCCCTCGAAACCCCTATACCCCGGGGCCACACGGGAATCGAGATCCACCTTGAGGCGGCGGCTGCGCGGCACCCCCGCTTCCAAGGAGCGGATCCTGTCGACACGGTACTCCCGCAGGTCGCCCTCCGGGGATTCCGCAACGAGCGACCAGTAGCCCCGGCGGTCGACAAGGCCGTGCGGCACCACCTCCACACGGATGATCCTGTCGAGGGTGCTGCTGAAATAATCGAGGATCAGGGATTGGCCCTTCCGGAGTGCCGCATCAATGGCCCCGATCCTCGGTCCCTGGCCGCGCGACTCCCCCACCCGCCGCGTGTCGAGGGAATCACCGCTGCCTTCCATGGCCAGATCCTCGAATTTCGAGGTCAGACCCTCGACCACATCGCGCCACGGCCCGTCACCGACACTCAGGCTTTGGAGCCATAGGCGCAAGGAAGCCAATTCCTCGACATTGAGCTTGCAGGCACCCTTGAAATGTTCTGCGCTGCCCAGGAGCACCTCATCGCCTAGGACGCGGACCTGGATGTAATCGCCTCCGCCATAGGGAGGCACGCCGATCTGCCCGATGTTGCCCAGCATGTCGAGCAACTCCTCGCGCGTGAGCCCGAAGGATTGCTCAAGTTCATCGAAGGTGGCCCGACCCTTCCGACGCAGATAGGAGATGAGCGAGAGTGTCAGGGGAAAGTCGCCGAGACTCATGCCAGGCCTTTCTTCATCTGCATCAGGCGGTCGCGGCAATGGGCTTTGAAATCCTCGGGCCCAAGGATATGAAGGTGGGTGAAGTAGGGCAGGAGGGCCTTGAACAGTGCCTCGTAGTCCCGCACGGGAATACGGGCCCTCAGGCCGCCCCCCTCCTCCGTCCTGTAGGTCCCCGGCCACCTCTTGGCCTCGATCATGAAAGCCACATCCGCATCGAACACCACCTCGGCCTCGGACTCCACCGGCCCTCGGGTGAAGGCCGGGGCACCCAGCCGGCGCCAGAGATCGAGGTCATCCTTGCGCTCCTGCCGGTTCTCATCCACGGGTTCTCTCGTGGCCTTGGCCTCGCGCATCTGGTGGGTGTTGAAATTCCGGTAGTCCTTCCGGCTGAGGCACCAGGCCAGGCAGAACCAGCTTCCATCGTGGTAAGCCAGGTGCATGGGCTCGATCCTGCGGCGGGTCTCCTGGCCCGCCTCATCGACATACACAATGTCGAGGCAGGTGCCGCTGGCCAGGGCCTTGGCACATTGGCGGGCCGCTGGGGATAGAACGGAAGGATGATCGAAACGGTAGCGACGGGCGTGTTCACCCAAGGTGTCGGGAGCCCCGAGATCGGTTTGGGCACGCATCTTGGCGAAGGCCGAGGCCAGGGCCGGATCTCGGGGAGCCAGGGGCTCAAGAAAAGCCAGCGCTAGCCTCTCCTCATCGTCCAGACGGAGAGGCCGGCCGAAACTCCTTTCCCGGACCAATCGCAGGCCATCCTCGTCACTCTCGATCACGATCCCGTGCTCCTCAAGGAGGGCCCTGTCCCGTTGGATCCTTTTTTTTAGGGAGGCATCGGAAGCATCTCCATAACCCTCCACGCCCTCTCGGATGGCCTGGGTCGAAAGGGGCCCGCGTGAGGCCAGGAGGGCTCCTAGCAGTTGCAGGGCCCGGAGGGGGTATTTGGCATAGGGCATGCCGGACATTATCTCATCTACAATAGGGCCATGTATGCCCAGAGGCTCGAGGAAGCAGTCAAGCGCACCGGCAGCATCGCCTGCCTCGGGCTCGATCCCTTCATCGAGCTCATGCCCCCGGATTGGAAGGCCGGCATCCTGAAGGGCCGCATCGAAAGGGAAGGGGCCAAGGATCTGGTGCGGGCCTATCTCGAGGAAGCCCTGGAGGCGGCCCGCGGGCTATGCCCGGCCGTGAAACCGCAGAGCGCCTTTTTCGAGGCCCTCGGCCAGGGCGGCACCTCTCTCATGCGCAACCTGATTGCCACTGCCAAGGCCATGGGATTCCTTGTGATTGCCGACGTCAAGCGCGGCGACATCGGCACAACGGCCGCGGCCTATGCCAAGGCCTTCCTGCCCCTGGCCGATGCCGTCACCGTCAACCCCTACATGGGCATCGACAGTGTCGAGCCCTTCATTGAAGAGGCGCGCCGCAACGGTGGCGGCGTCTATGTGCTGGTCCGAACGAGCAACCCCTCCGCGGCGGATTTCCAGGATCTGGACTGTTCCGGCTCCCCCCTCTACATGCATGTGGCCCATAAGGTCCGCTCCTGGGGAGAGCGCCTGAAGGAGGGATCCCTGAGTTCCATGGGCGCCGTGGTGGGAGCCACTTGGCCGGAGCAAGGGAAGAAGCTTCGAGAGGTCATGCCCGACTCCCCCTTTCTCATTCCCGGCTACGGGGCCCAGGGCGGCTCGAGGGCTGGCGTGGAAGCCTGCCGGCGTGCCACCGGCGGCGGACTCCTGGTGAATGCATCCCGCAGCCTGCTTTACGCCTGGAAGGAAAGACAAATGCCGGATTGGCGGGAGGCCCTGCAACAAGCCCTGAAGGAGATGAACGCCGACCTTCACGGGCTCGCATGAACCCGAAGGCCACCCTGCTGGCCCTCTTGATGGCCACCCCCGCGTGCGGCACGGAACCCGCACCATCGCTTCCGACACCGATCCACAACACCTATGTGCCCCTGGTTGAGGTCCGGCCTCAGGAAGCCGCACCTTCCCTCCCCGATCTCCGCACACCCGTCACCTTGATGGTCAAAAGTCGGCCGGTCAGCGAAGTGGTCTTCATGGTGTCCGAACTCCTCCACATGCCCTTGACCTTCGATGACGAAGCCTATGCGAAGGCCCGCAAGACCTCCATGACCCTGGTATCCCAGGGAGCCAGCGTGGCGTGCGTGCTCAACTGGTGCGCCCGGGCCGCGGATATGAAGGTGCACTGGTGGACATCCCCCCCCCGCATCCATTTCGGGGACTCCCCCCCTGCGGACGCCCTCGGCGAGGAGGCCATGGCCATCGACCTGACCGCCATCCTCGAGGATTTCAACCCCAGTGCCCCGCCAAGGGAATTCAGCTTTCGAACCGATCCGCAAAAAAGGCGCGAAGCCGCACGCGTCATGCGCCGCACCATGGAAGAGCAGATCAAGGCACAGCAAAAACCCAACCCCAAACTGGCGGCCGCCCTCGAGCAAGACGAGGACCTCCAGCTGATGCTCAAGGAGATGGGTGAAAGCGACATCAAAAGCTGGGCCGAGACGCTCAGCCGCGGCTCCACATGGACTCCCGAAGAACTCAAGGTCATGAATTCCCGGGACAAACGGGAGGCCTTCGAAACTCACCTCAAGAAAAAATTCGAGGCCCTCGACAAGCCACTCAAGGAGTTCATCCGCGAGGAGGAAAGGGGACTGAAGGAGGTTGAATCCGCGTTGAAGGCCTATGACGAGGCCGGGGACGCCTCTTTCTTGGCCTTCCTGAAAAGTCGCGAAGCGGAAGGCTCAAGGGTGGCGGAGCTTGTGCGGACCAGGATCGGCAGGCGGCTGAACCTGAGGCTCCTATCGCATGGAGCCGTACTCACGGGACGCGCCCGTCCACACGAGGCGATGCTGGCCGGGGAATTGGTGGAATCCCTGTGCAAACCCGGAACCCCGGACGCCACACACGAGCTTCATCACCTTTCCCAGCGAGAAGCAAAGGCCGCCACCAAGATGGCCGTTCATGTCAGCAACACGCTCCGCGCCCGTTGGCTCGAGGAAGTCCTGTATGAATGGGCCATTCAGTCGGGGATCAGCCTAGCTGTAGCCAGTGACAAGCTCCCCTCCAGGGGCCAGCTCTTGGTCAACAGGGACAACGGCAAGCTGTCCGTCATCCAGAGTCTGAGGGAACTCGCCACCCAACTCGACCTGCCCCAACCCGTGGAAGACGAGCCTGGTTGCGTGTGGATCGGGCCCGGGACTTCATGGCGGTTCCAGGATCCCCAGCCAGGAACCGTCAGGGCCTATGTGCTTCCGGATGCCGACCTGATCCTCTCAAAACTTGAGGTGGTCCTGGAGGGGGGACCCGGCATGGTGGCCAGGGGCCCCGGCAAGCTCCTTGTGGTCTGCCTGCCCCCCTACCGCGAACGTCTGCTGTGGCAGGTGTTGGATTCAAGGGGCCACTCCAGGCACTGAGGCTGCACGTGTCAGGGATTCGAGTGTCCCCCCACTTTGACTTGCATGGCATCCTGCAAGGCGTCACCCAGAAGATTGAAACCCAGCACCGCGATAAAGATCGCGGAACCGGGTGCGATGCAGGCCCATGGAACGGATGTGACCACGGATTGGGACTCTGCAACCATCAGCCCCCACTCGGCAGAACCCGGTTCCAAGCCCAACCCCAGGAAACTCAAGCCCGCCACCTCCAACACCGCCGAGCCCATCCCCATGGTGACCGCCACAATCACGGGGGGAATGGCATTGGGCAACAGGGTGCGTGACAACTGGCGCCATGCGGGCGACCCCAGGGCTTTCGAGGCCAGGGCGTATTCCTTGCGGCTTTCGAGGCGGAAGGAGGCCCTGGCCTGTCGGAGCAGTTAGGGAGCCTCGACCAGCGCCACGGCCACAAGAAGAGCCCAGGTTCCCCATTGGCCGGGTCCCGAGACCATCGTCACCAGGCAGAGGGCCAACAATAGGGCCGGAAAACTCAGGAGCGTGTTGGTGGCCATCATCATCAGGGCATCGAACCGGCCCGCGCGGAGGCCGGAAAGGGCGCCCAAGGGCAATCCGAGGGCCAGCGCGAGGCCTGCAGCGCCCAGAGCGATCCCCAAAGTGCGGTTGCCTCCATGGATCAATCGTCGCCCCACATCAAACCCGCTGTCATCAACACCCAAGGGATGTCCGGCTGTAAGTGGAGGGGCTTCAAGGGCTTCCAGGAACAGTTCCGCGGGATCGCCTGGAGCCCAAGACTCCGCCCCCAACGACAGGACCAAAAGCGGCAGGAGCAGGAGCGCCCCCACACGAAAATTCCAGCTTCTGAACACACGCCGGATCATGGGCGCAACCTGGGGTCCAGTCTTGAGGCAAGGGCGTCGGCAACCAGATTAGCCAGGGACACCATCACAGCCCCCACCACGATCACTCCCTGGATCGATGGGTAATCCCTGGAACGGAGACTCTCCACGAGATACCCCCCGAGCCCAGGCCACGAAAACAGGCTCTCGGTCAGCACGGCCCCGCCCAACAAAAGTCCGATCTGCAGGCCGGCAGCCGTGATGATGGGAGCCGAGGCCGCCCTCAGGGCATGCCAGCCGACCACGCGTATTTCAGCGGCACCCTTGGCGCGCGCGGTGCGCAAGAAATCCTCGCCCAGAGTTTCCACCAGAGCGGAGCGCGTCATGCGCATCAGGAGCGCCGTGGGAATGGTGGAAAGGGCCAGCGCCGGAAGCACAAGATGCGACAGCGCGTTGAGAGCCAGGTCCCAGTCGCCACAGGCCAGGGAGCCCCAGAAAAGGAGAGTCCTACCTTCCGGCACCTGGATGCCAGCACCCAACCGCCCGTCAAAGCTGAGCCACGGGATCTGGCCGAGGGTCAGGATGAGAACCAACCCCAGCACGTACACCGGCAGGCTGACACCTGCGAGGGATATCTGGCTCAGGACAAGATCGATGAGAGAACCACGCCGATGGGCCGCAAGGATGCCCAGCGGAACCCCTACCACCAAGGCCAAAGCAAAGGCCGAGAGCGCCAGCTCGGCCGTGGCTCCCCAACCTTCGGCCAAGTCCCTTGATACCTCGCGGCGGGTGCGCAGGCTCTTTCCGAAATCCAGGCAGGCCAGGCGCGTCAGCTCACGGACGTAACGCTCGGGCGCACTGCGATCGAGGCCGAATTCCCTTCGGACGTTGGCCAGTGTTTCAGGCGAAGCCCGCTCACCGCAACGCACCAGGGCCGGGTCGCCAGGCAAACGCCAAATCATCAGGAAGGTGCCTGTGAACACCAACCACACCAACACCAGATTTGCCACCAGGCCCTTGAGGAGCCCCATGGATCAGCGCTGGACGGCGCCCAGGCTTCTAAGGCCATCGGGATGGAGCATGAAGCCGCGCACCCCCGCGGCATGCACCGCCACCTGCTCGGCATGAAAGAGCGGAACCATGGGGCACAGTTCATCGACACGCCTGAGCACCTGCCGGTACAGCGCTTCACGGGCCTCCTGCTTGGATGTCACCTGGGCTTCCTTGAGCCAGGAGTCAACCTGGGGATCGCGGAAAAACGAGAGGTTCATCGCAGGCAACTGGGCCGTCTCGGAACTCAGGAGAGTGGTCAAAAAGTTATCGGGATCCCCGTTATCGCCATTCCAGCCCATCAGGCACATCTCATGCTTGCCTTGCTTGGTGTGCTCCAGGAAGGACCCCCATTCCATTTCCTCAAGGTTGACTGTAATCCCTACAGCCTTGAGGGCATTCTTCACCAAAAGTGCCGCCTTTTTCGGCTCCGGAAGATAGGGGCGCGGATTGTTGCCAAAACTCAGGGTGCATGTGAATCCCTCGGCACACCCCGCTTCGGCGAGGAGTTTTCTGGAGGCCTCTGGATCCGCAGACCCCGCCTTGAGGGACGGGTCTGTGCCCCACAAACAGGAAGGCAGGGGAGAAACAGCCACCTGGCCATAGCCCCTGAAAAGCTGGAGGGCCATCTGAGAACGGTCCAGCGCGAGGCGCACAGCCCGCCGGACCCTGGCGTCCTTGAAGGGCCCCTTGTCGGCGTTCATGGCCAGATAGGCCACATTCATCCCCACGGCTTTCGCCAGCCTGAGATCCTTGTCGGCGGCGGCAGCCTCGATCTCAACCGGAGACAGGCCATCGGCAATGTCGATCTCCCCCTTTTTCAACAAAGCCAGACGTACGGGCGACTTTTCCACCACCTTGAACACGAGCAGGGGGCAGTGGGCCTGTGGGCCCCAATACTCCTTGAAAGCCTTGAGGGTGACACTTTCACGGCGCCGCCATTCCACAAACATGTAGGGACCTGTACCTACGGGATGGTCGATAATCCCTTCTCCCGATTTTTCCCAAGAAGCCGGGCTAATAATCGCGGCTGAAAACATGGCCAGGTTCGCCAGGAAGGGGGCAAAGGGCCGCTTCAGTGTGAAACGCACGGCCATGGGTCCCGTAGCCTCCACAGCCGCAACATCGGAAAAAAGCGCCCAATACTCGAACGTCCCCTTGTGGGCCTTGTGGTTCTTGTCCATCTGGCGCTGGAAGGAAAAAACCACAGCGGCCGCATCCATGCCTGTGCCATCATGGAAAATCACTTTGTCGCGAAGTGTGAAATCCCAGGTCAGGCCGTCTTCCGATGTCGTCCACGACGAGGCCAGACACGGCTCCACTTCAGTACTTCCGGGCTTGAAACGCACCAGGGTCTCGAAGACCTGCACCGAGACCTTGGCACTTTCACCATCGAGGATGTTGGCAGGGTCGAGCCCCACACAGTCGGCACCCCGGGCAACCACCAACGGCCTGTCGTCCCCCGCCATCAGCGGAAGGATCAACAGGGCCATGAGAAGACTCAGGCGCATGAAGGACCTGTCAGCGCCAGGTTTGCTCGAGGGCCTGGCAGGCGTCGCGAGGTCCGGCAAAGAGGAAGAGTCCTCCTCTCTTTTCAGAGATGACGCGAACCTCCTCCTGTCCTGCTGGTGCCGTCAGTCGCACAAGGGCCGACTTGAGTTCGTTGAGATCCTCGGCGGAATCCATCACGATTTTCCAGGCCAGGCAATAACGCCCCGAGGTGTCGGCATACAACTGCCAGCGGTCTCCACCCCAACCCGTTGCGGCCTTCTCAGCCGTAGCAGGATCGTTGTATTTCTCGAGCAGGAGCCTCAGCTGGTATTCCCCCAGCACATCATGCTTCAGGAGCTTCCACCCCGTGGGGGCGAAGGGCAGGCTGGAGGCATCAAGGGCCTTGGGAAGGTCACCAAGAGTGACCATCTTCTCGGGATGAAGCACCCACTCCGTGGTCGGGGTGGGGTGGCGGTAGACACGCTCCAGGGCGGCCCATCCCTTGGTATCGACCAGAAGCCGACGGACCATCGAGGGTCCAATACCGTAGGGAAACTCCACAGCGGGCCCCCTCATCACGGAGGGCATGGACTGGATGGAAGGCGTGGCCTTGAGCTGGTCCGCGATCCTGGATCCCGGGTCCCCACCCCCAACATGTTCGGACCAATGTTGGATCAGCACGGCTTCACCCTCGGTCAGGGCCCGGAGGGCCAGCAGCCTGTCGGTGTTGCCCGCGGACTTCAGGAGCCGGAAGCTTTCGCCCAGCGAGAAATGCTGGTCTTGGAGGGCATGCACGATTTCGTGTGAGCAGACCTCGATCATCTCGGAATGGCTCATGTTGTCGGGCACCACAAGGGCCCCACTGTCCCAATGATAGAAGGCCCGGGCCTCGGAGCTGACCCCCTCCCGCACGATCTTGGCAAAGTCCTGGCCTGGTTCGAGGAAGCCGAACAGCCGGAAAGCCTCGCCACACAGTCTATTTTCGTTGTCATCGATGTCCGAGGTCAGGGCCCGTATCTCCTCGGGGGTCTTTTCCTGCGGTTCGACCTTCTGGCGGAAATCCAGGCCACGATTGGCCTGGACACGGGTCACCAATTCAGGCCAGTTCGTGGGTTCAGAAGATCCGGCACAGGCCGCAATCAAGGTGATGAAGGCGAGTCTAGCTGTGTGTTTCATGGTGACGGCATTTTATCCCAAAGTACAATGGGGCCATGGCGAAATTTTCGTGGCTGGAGCCCCTTGAGCGCGACATGATGCGCCTGGCGCGCAAGGAAGGCGACGCTGCGAGCGCCTTGATGAAGCTCCGTGGGGGCGAGAGGCGTCAGGTCGCCATCATGTTCCTCGATATCAAGGGCTTCACGGCCATGAGCGAAAAGCTCGACAGCGAGGAAGTGCAGCTGATCATCGACCACTGTTTCAAGCTTTTCTCCGCCGACATCCAGGATTTCGGCGGGGAGATCGAGAAATACATGGGCGATGCCATCATGGCCTGCTTTGGCGCCCACAACGCCCACGAAAACGATGCTGAACGCGCCGTGCGTGCCGCCGTGAGGATTCTGGAGCGCCTGCAACCCATCAACGATGTGATTGCCATGCACTCCGTCAAGATCGGCATCCGCATCGGGGTGAACTACGGATCGGTCACCACCGGAAGGGTCGGCCTGGGCCGGGACAGGGATTTCACTGTCATGGGCGACACCGTGAACACCACCCAGCGCCTTGAAAGCAATGCCCCCGTCAACAGCGTGATGATCACCAAGGAGCTGGCCGAGCTGTTGGGAGACATTTTCACCTACACCCCCCTAGAACCTGTCCAGGTCAAGGGGAAGGCCCTCCCCCTGGAGGTCTGCACGGTCGATGGACTTTCCCGAAAGCGCACTGAACGCTGGGAACGATCTCTCCTGACGGAAAGGGCTGGTTACCTGGGTCGGGAGTCCGAACTGGCCGCCCTGACCGACCTCTACCAAGCCGCCCGCGATCCCGAGCGCCACGAATTATGCATCGCCCGCATCGAGGCCCAGGCCGGAACAGGCAAGAGCCGCATCGTCCACGAATTCCTTTCCAACCAGATCCCCCCCGACCACGAGCTGCACCTCCATGGCAACACCGTCAACTACATCCAGGTGCCCTACGAGGTGTTCTCCGATGTCCTGCGCCGAAGCCTGGGGTATGAGGGCAACGACCCGGAAGCCTTTCTGACCCACCTTCACCGGTTTCTGGCTGCCGCCTCCGACGACAAGAGAAAGGCAGCCTCGGCCGCGGCCCCCTTCCTGGCTTCCATCCTGGGTGTCCCCCTGGAAAAGGAACGCATCGATGCGATGGACCCCAAGGCCCGTCAACTCGAAATCCAGCTGGCGTTGGCGGCCTTTCTCCGGGGTGCAGCCTCCGTGTGTGCCAAGGATGACCGCAGCCGCCGAAGCGGCGAGGGCGGCCACTATCCCCTCATCCTGATCCTTGACGATCTGCATTGGGCCGACCCCCTCTCCCTTTCGGCACTGCAGTTCCTGGCCCAGAACCTGGCCAAGGAGCGCATGATGTGGATCCTGATCACGCGCCCCGACAGCGTGTTGGGCACTCAATGGCCCGGAAGACTGCTCGACCTCAAACTGCCCCCCTTCACCAAGGAGGTCATGCGCCAACTCGTCGAAAGCCTCCTGCCCGGCGTGAATTTCACCGAGGCCGACTATGACCTTCTGCACCAGAAGACAACAGGCCTCCCCTTCTTTGTCGAGGAAATGATGAACACCTTCGTCAAGGCGGGGGTGGTGGCCAAGGAGGAGGATGGCCGCTGGCACCTGAAGAAGCCCCTTGATGCGGCCAAGATGCCCGACAGCCTTGGAGGCTTGGTCAAGAGCCGGATCGACAAGATGGATGAGCGCAGCCGGGAATTGCTGGGCCATGGCAGTGTGGTAGGCACACAGTTCGACTCCGGCATCCTCAACTCCATGAACAGGCGCCTGGAAAAAGACACCAGCGACATCCCCCCCCGCATGGCCGAGATGGTGGCGGCCGATTTCCTGGTCCCCCGCTCGGCCGACGAATTCGCCTTCAAGAGCATCGTGGTGCAAGAGGTCTCCTACGAGAGGCTCCTGATCCGCAACCGCAGTCTGTTGCACCGACTCGTGGCCGAATACCTGGAGGAACACGGCCATGCGGCCAAGGCCCTGCAAGCCCCCCTCCTCTACCACCATTGGTCCCACACCGAGGACTACGAAAAGCTTTTCCACTGGCTCCACAAGGCTCTCGACCTGGCCCAGAGCAACTACGACTTGGTCACAGGAAAGAACCTGACTGATGCGGCCGTCGGCTTGCTCGACAAGATGGAGGACTCTGAAAAATCCCGCGATCGCCGATACCAGGTCCTGCAACGGCGCATCTTTGTCAGCAACCTCAAGGGCGACAGAACCACACAGGAAATGGACATCCTCTGGAGCCTAGAACATGCCAGGTCCACGGCCGATGACCTCAAACTGGGGGCCTCACTCAACAACCTCGCCGAGCTCTGCGTGCTCACCAGCAAATTCCAGGACGCCCTGAAGGCCCTTGATGAAGTGGCCCCAAGGCTTTCGACACTCCCACCCCATCTCCAGGAACGGGCCCACAGGCTCCGCGGCCTGGTTTACAACCAGACGGGTCGGGCCGTGGAAAGCCTGGAAGCCTATGAAATGGCTCTCGAAATCGACAGGAGGGAGGGTCGTCCCCTTGATGAGGGCGCCATCCACCTCAACATGGGCTTGGTCCATGCCAATCGGAGTGCCCATGACAAGGCCCTTGAGCATTATGAAAAGGCCCTCCAGCTTGTGGAAAGCGTGGGAGACCGTCGCCAGCGAGGGATGGTCCTCAACAACATGGGTATCGTGCACAAGCATCGCATGGAGTACTCCGAGGCCTTGGCCGCCTACAAGGAGGTCTACACTGTCTTCGAGACCATCGGCGAGAAGAACTTCATGGCCTTCTCCCTGGGCAACATGGGCATC
>JBFWNO010000083.1:0-12645 GCA_050251015.1 Planctomycetota bacterium | reverse complement strand
TTCCGATCTTCTTTGCCGGTCAGATACGCCTGAGCTGGACTCCCATTCCCTCTGCTGCTTACACGTTCAACAACAACCCTGCACCCTTCCCTTATGTCCGCTCCTTTGAATCAATGAATCCCATCGTCACACCTTCACCTCACTACTTCCCATTCATGAAGGGCCTGCCGATGGGAGCGTCTGGCCTTCAATACGGTCATCAGCTTTCCGACAGCTCGCGTGATTCCGGTTTGCCCGGCACTGGCACCGCCCTCTTCACCCTTTTCCCCTGGAATACGTCCGTTGCATCATCATCCAATTGTCAATTGGGCGCCTGGAACACCGCGCCTATGGAGTCACTGGTTCTGGAATTCTCGATCAGCAAGTATGCCTCCATCGATGAAACCAATGGCCAATACAGCACCTATTCGGCCACCATGGGATTTCCCGGATACCATTGGAAAACCTGGGACGCTGATGATGCGATGAGCTTGTTGGGCACCCAGTGTGCTTACCTTCAGGACTCCAGCAAGCCCCTCAATCTCTTCGATACGAGTGGTGACGGCGCTCCCGGCGTTTACTATGGCGAATTTCACACCGTAAGAAAAGCCTTTCAGATCAACCATCCGATCGATGTTTCGACCACAGCCTCAAGGGGTCGTAGTCTCCTGAGCCATGGATTCCACCATCAGCCCATGGTGGCTCCGGGCCGATGGAATCACTTCTTCATCGCCTGGAAGAACCTGTGGGACCTTATGGACAACAGCACCCCCTCCCACATGGGAGGGTGTCTCGCTGTCTATATCAATGGATTCTTCAACAAGCAGATCCAGAATGTCCACCCGTCAGATGGACTGCTATCAACCTTCAATATGGCCGGACTTTTCGTCCAATCTGATTACAGCGAAGCCTACAGAGGCAATGGCACACCCAACTACTGGTCCATCTGGCAACCTTTGTTTGCGCACCCGCAGTATGGCAACACCACCACGTACAACGCTTTCAGACAAAAGGCCTGTCACATCCCCTTTCCGACAACCGCATCGGTTGTAGCCATGACAGAAGGAAGTTACATACCGATGTTTGGAGAATTCGGCACACCCAACATCAAGATCAGCGATATCGGTTATGAACGTCCACCCGTCACCATGGACAAAATCGGGTACCTCTCACCCTATCTCCACAAAAGTACTCCACCTCGCCTGTACTTTGGTTGCCAGCCCTTGGCACCATTCAATCAAAGGGACCGAGAGCATTTCCTTCAGCCGTTTGGGATCCCTTTCGGCACCTTCATGGATATTCAGGTGTTTGACGGCCCCGCTGCAACCCTTTCCGATGGTGCAGCCGGATTCAATGACAAGCTCATTCCGGGGATGGAAAATTACAGTATCTTTCCGAATGAAGCTCAGTTTGTTTGCTATCCCATGAACATCCTGGGAGAGTTCGAAAGACAAAAGGTTGCTGCCATCCGCTGGTCTTGCCACATGCCTGAATTCCACAAATTTTGGGATGATCAGAGCTCCCTTCTCAAGGGACCGGATCGCGAGGACAGCCAGCAACTCGTGTTGCGAGTGACCCTCAACGGATCAGAAGTGGCTGTCATGGGCAAAAGCCAGGATCCGCTCTATTCCACCTATGCCGACCCGGACATGGTGGAACAATGGCTGGCCACCACCCCGAAGCTCATCGAGTCCAAGAGTGACCTGAAGTTGACACTCAAATTCTCTAATTCTGAAAGCAATGCCACCCTGAACACCACGAGCACTCCCATCATCGAAGACATCGATGTGACTCTGCTCGATAATGTGGAGTACCTGTCAGTCCACATGGAGTGACGCACCACCCTTCAGGCTGACTCAAATCCTCTTGTCACTCAGCCATTGGGCCGCATCCATGGCATGGTACGACAGGATCAGGTCGGCTCCGGCACGGCGGAAGGAATGCAGGATTTCAAGCACGGCCGGGCGCTCGTTGACCCAACCCTTCGCAGCCGCCGCCTTCACCATGGCATATTCACCGGATACGTTATAAGCCGCGACAGGAACCGGACTTTCGTCCGCCAAACGACGGATCACATCCAGATAGGGCAAACCCGGCTTGACCATCACCATGTCGGCACCCTCGGCAATGTCGAGCCGAAGCTCCCTGAGGGCCTCCCGCACATTGCGGGGATCCATTTGATAGGTCTTCTTGTCACCCTTGCGCGGTGCACTGCTCAAGGCCTCGCGGAAAGGCCCGTAGAAACTCGAGGCGTATTTCGCGGTGTAGGAGAGAATACCGATATCCTTGAAACCCTTGGCATCCAAGGCTCCACGAATGAAGCCCACTCGGCCATCCATCATGTCGGAAGGCGCCACGATGTCGGCCCCCGCCCGGGCCTGGGCGACGGCCATCTCCCCCAGGATGGGGAGGGTCTCGTCATTGAGGATCTCGCCATGGGATCCCACCAATCCATCATGACCATCACTGGAATAAGGATCCATCGCCACGTCGGTGATCAGACAAAGATCGGGAACTTTCTTCTTCAGAAGCTCCAGGGTTCGCAGATAGAGTCCGGATCGGCGGGTCGATTCCGTGGCCCGCTTGTCCTTGAGTTTGTCATCAATGGAAGGGAACACCGCCACAGCACGGATCCCCAGATCCAGGGCCCGTTGGCAGGCTCCCAGCATCCTGTCCGCCGACAACCTGTGAATCCCCGGCATGGAGCGGATGGGGAGGCTCTTGGCCCGACCGTCGATCAGGAAGAAGGGTTGAACCAGCATACAGGGGTGCAGATGCGTTTCCGCCACCAAATCACGGATGGCTGGGGTGCGGCGATTGCGCCTGGGGCGCTGCCAGGGATGTCCTTTCAGAGTGGAATCGTGCGGCATGGGTCCTCACTACGGATTTTACCTTATCATGGAGACCATGAACCAATCGATCCGCATTGGCATTCTCACCGCTTCCGACAGGGCCTCCGCAGGCACTTATGAAGATCTTTCGGGGCCTGCCATTGTCGACTGCCTCCAGGATTACCTGGATGGAGCCTTCGAGACCGTGCGACGATTGGTGCCCGACGATTTTGATGCCATTGAAAAAGGACTGCTTGAGCTCTGTCATCACGAACACTGCTGCCTTGTCTTGACCACAGGTGGGACAGGTCCGGCACCGCGCGATGTGACCCCCGAAGTCACCACGGCTGTCTGCGAAAAACTTATTCCAGGCTTTGGCGAAAGGATGAGGGCCGTCTCCATCGCCAAGGTACCCACAGCCATCCTTTCCCGTCAGACAGCCGGCGTCAGAGGAAAAACGCTCATCATCAACCTTCCCGGCAAACCCCAGGCCATCCGCGAATGCCTGGATGCCGTCTTTGGCGCCATTCCCGACTGTATCGACCAGATCGGCGGACCGAAACTCCAATGCAAGTCGCACCTGAAATCCTACCGTCACAAGGAAGCCTGACATGAATCTTGACGACATTGTCAAACCCTTCCACGGCACCTTGCCCCCCGAAACGGAGCTCAGGGCCCACATCAACCACAGCTCCACCCAGGTCATGCGACGGGGACGCCTGTTGGTCAACGACATCTCACGAATTGGCGGGGTCAACTGCAGGATACGGGCGGGTGAGGCCTTTGCCCTTTCCAGCGCCCCCGACCTCAGCCGCGAGGGCGCCACTCGCGTGTTGTCGGAAGCCCGTTCCAACGCGGCTCTGTTGGCCAGCCACAGCGCCAGCACCCCCATTCCCCCCGCCCCACCCGGCATCACCTGTCGCCATAATTTCCGGACAGGCAAGAAATTGCTGACCACCGGAGAAAGACTGGCCTTCATCAAGGCCCTGGATGCCCATCTGGAGTCCCGTCACAGCGATCTTGTGAGTTGGGACGTGAGCCTTTCGAGCCTGGCCCTGGAAAAGGCCCTGGTGACCACCGCTGGAACCTTCTCTTATTCCTATGTTCCCCGCAGCACCCTCAATATCAAATTGAGTGTGAAGGCCCCGGGCGGGGACCTTGTTGAACTCTATGAATTGCTGGGCGGCTTTGGCGACCCCGAGGAACATTTCACCGATCCCTCCTCGTATCTGGAGTCCATCGAACGACTTCGATCGGAACTTGATGCCAAGGCTGCAGGCATCCAGGCCCGTCCCGGTGTCCACGACGTCATCCTCGATAGCGCTGTGGCAGGAATTCTGGCCCATGAGGCCGTGGGTCACACCGTGGAAGCCGACCTCGTGTTGGGCGGATCCATTGCCGGGGACAATGTGGGAAAGAAAGTGGCCGATGAGAGGATCACCTTGGTCGATGATCCGGGCCGCGGGCCCGATGGAAAGTCCAGCATCGAAATCCATGTGGATGACGAGGGGGTTCCCTGCCGCAAAACGACCCTGATCGAAAAGGGTATCCTCAAGGGCTTTCTGCACAATCGAGAGACGGCCCGCCGCTTCGGAGTGGAACCCACCGGCAATGCCCGGGCCTGGGCCTTCTACGACGAACCCCTGGTGCGCATGCGCTCCACCGCCATCCTGCCGGGCCAGTCTCTGGTGGCCGATATGATCGCCTCGGTGGAGGATGGCTACTACCTCGTGCGTTCCAGCAACGGACAGGCCGATTCCACCTCGGAATTCATGTTCGGGGTGACCCTGGGATACGAGATCAAGAATGGAAAGCTTGGAAAGGCCCTGCGGGACACCACCATCTCGGGCGTGGCCTTCGACATGCTCCAGTCCGTGACAGCCGTCAGCCAGGACATGCGTTGGAGTGCCGGCGGGATGTGCGGCAAGAAACAGGTGATTCCAGTGGGTATGGGCGGACCAGCAATCAAATGCCGTTTGCGCATCGGGGGGCGCTGATGCCAGGGACAAACGGACTTGAACATGCCGTAAAAATGGTCGACAGACTGCTGTCTGCAGGCGCGCTCGAAGCCCAGGCCCACCACTCGGATGTGGCTGTCCATGAGGTCAATTTCAGCCATGAGCGCATCAGCCTCGTCCGCTCCATCCACAACAGCCAAACCCAGCTTGCGGCCTACATGGGCGGCAAACGCGGAACCTCGACTGCCAACACCCGGGATGAGGCCGAAGCGTCCATCGCCGTTGAGAGGGCCTGCGAATCCGCCAGGTCCTCGGAATCCGACCCCGGCCATGCGACAGCTCAGGCTGAATCCTGCCCCACCATCCCCAAGGGTGACGCCCAGCCCAATAAGGACGCCATGCTGGAATTGGCCCGTAATTTTTCCCTGGATCTCCAAAGGGAATTTCCGGCCATCCGCTGCGATAACTGCGCTCTTTCCTTCTCCCACGGAATCGTCTCATTGGCCAACAGCCAAGGCGTTCGCCAGCAAGACAACCGGGGCACACACTCTGTGAGCATGATGTTCACCGCCAAGGAGGGACCCCTCACCAGTTCGTTCTACACCCACCACCAGGGTTCCTTCTCGCTTCCTGGCCGCCTGCTCGACCTGCCGCACCTGAGGTCCAGGCTGTCTGATGCTGTTGCCGCCCTGCGCCCCTATGCCCTCAATGGCACCTTCACAGGCGACCTGATCTTCACCAGCGAGAGTCTTCCCACTCTGCTCGGGGCCCTCAACGGCGCCTTGACCGGCCAGTCCCTCCTCTCCGGCACAACGCCCTACAAAGATCGTGAAGGTCAACCCATCGCCAGCGCCCACTTCACATTTGTCAATGCGCCTGGGGACCCCCGCTTCCCCTACACCTGCGGTTTTGACGGACAGGGTGTCCCGGCACGCACCACCATCATCGTGGACCGGGGCATCCTCACGAATTATTTCATCGACCACTATGCTTCCAGAAGACTGGGCAGGCCCCAGACCGCCGGCCTGGGAAACTGGATCGTCAGGCCCGGCGACACACCCATGGAAGACATCGTCAGGGGCACAAAACGGGGCATCATTCTCGGAAGGTTTTCCGGAGGGGCTCCCAACTCCAACCTGGACTTTTCGGGCATCGCCAAGAACAGCCTCTATGTGGAGAACGGGGAAATCCTCGGCCCCCTCGGTGAGACGATGATCGCCGGCAACTTCCAGGAAATCCTCAGGAACATCCGGGCTGTCTCTTCGGAAGTCCACAACAACGGATCCCACTGCCTGCCGGCTGTGGCCTCGACAGGAATCACGATCACTGCGGGCAAGGCCTGAGTCTACTTCGTGGCGTCGAAAACCACCTTGACGGTGCCGTCCTCGGCATAGCGCAGCTTCTTGATCAGGTGACCTGAAGGCGAATACTTCTCGTAGATTCCCACCAGCCTCCCCTTGAGGTAACTTCCGCGGGCCTTGACCTTTCCGTTGGGGTATTTTTCCGTGAAGGGTCCATCGGCCGGTGGTGCCGGCTCAACCTCTTCAGACACCTCGGGTTCGGGTGCAGGCTCGGGCTCCTCAAATTCCGGCTCAGGCTCGGGTTCAACCTCGGGTTCCGGCACTGGAGCAGGTTCAGGCTCAGGAATGGGTGGAGGCGCAGGCTCGGGTTTGGGTTGCGGCTTGGGAACCGGTTCAGGCTTGGGCCGCGGTTTGGGGGTCGGCACCGGAGCCTTGATCGGCTTTCCATCAGGTCCAAAGTGGCGGGAAACCCCTCGGGGTCTTCCGGCCCGATATTCCTGCTCCCTCTTGAGTACGCCGCTGGCGTAATACTCCTTTTGGGTGCCGTGAAGAAGGCCGCCCACATATGGGCTTTCCATCCGAAGCTGGCCCGAATCGTAGTAGTCCTCTTCCCAGACGAGGTCGCCGGAAACATCGGCCTCAGGAGCTTCCTGCCGTTGTCCCGCATCATCCCGGATACCACTTTCCAAGTCGTCTCCGCAGGATGCCAGCAGGGCACAGGCACACAGGGCTGGGAAGATCGCAAGGGATGACTTCATCGCTCCATTTTACAATGCCAGGATGGACACGCCCTCCCATGCGCCACCTCCGAAACTGCACCCCTCGTGGTTGGCCGTCCTTGGGGACGAGTTCGAGAAGCCGCACATGGCTTCCCTGCGGGACTTTCTACGTAAGGAAATGGCCGCCCACACGGTCTACCCACCCGGCGCCAAGATGTTCGCCGCACTCAACGAAACGCCCTTTGATACAGTGCGCGTGGTGATCCTGGGTCAGGACCCCTATCATGGCCCGGGTCAGGCCATGGGGTTATGTTTCAGTGTGCCCCGAGGTGTAGAGCCCCCGCCTTCCCTGCAGAACATCTTTGCCGAACTCAGGAAAGACCTTGGCATGCCCTCTCCCCCCCATGGAGACCTGACGTCCTGGGCCCGACAAGGGGTTCTCCTGTTGAACAGTGTCCTGAGTGTCAGAGCCTCAACACCCGGTGCCCATGCCGCCAAGGGTTGGGAATTGTTCACGGACAGAATTGTGGCTGAACTCAATGCCCGGAAAGAGGGCCTGGTCTTTGTCCTCTGGGGCGCATACGCCGCCAAGAAGGCTGCCCAAGTCGATGGCCGCAGGCATCTCATCCTCAAAGCTCCCCATCCCTCTCCCCTTTCGGCCTATCGGGGTTTCATCGGTTGCGGCCATTTCTCTGCGATCAACCGCCATCTCGAAAAGCGCAATGAGACGCCTATTGATTGGAGTCTTTCTGTGTAGGGGCGGCCCTTGTGGCCGCCATCCGGACAGGGGACCCACAAGGGGTGCCCCTACAACTGAAATGAAACTATGAAGGCAGCAACAAACCGACGAGGTTGCCCCTCATCAGGTTGCTCTGGGCCAGGAGCGAGGTCTGGGCCTGCTGGCGGATCCTGGCACTGGAAAGCTCGGATAGTGTCTGGGCATAATCCGTGTCGCGAATGCGCGAACGGCTTTCCGCCACGTTGAAACTCGACTGTTCGAAGATTCTGCCGCTGGATTCCAGAACCTGGCTGGTAAAGGCCCCCAAACGCCCCCTCTGGGACAGCAATTCATTCTGGGCGGCATCGATCACTGCCACGGCTCCCGAGGGATTCGTTCTGAGGTCATTGGCTCCTCCCGTGTAGAGGGACTGCAATGTCCCCTGACCACTGGTACCTCCCAGGGAATCAGGGGCCACGCGCCCGATGCCCAACCCCACATGCTGGCCGTCACCCAGATACGTCGTGAATCCTGGACTATCAACTTGGAAACTGTAATCCCCTGCCGCTGCCGTGTCATCAAAGGTGACCGTGGCTGAAAGGTCACCCGAGCGCACACTCAGTGACGTGCCTGATCCACTGGCCGTGACGCCATTGATGAACCCTTGGGCATCCGTCCCCTGGGCCCTCCCTGCCGTGATCCCGTTGAGGGTCCCGGATAGCTCCTCGACATCAACATAATGGCCACTGCCAAGATCCGCCGAACGAACTTCGCCTCCGACAGATTCAACACCCGTCTGGTCCTTAACGGCATTGATGGCCTCGGCCACTCCGTTGGCATCGGTGCCTGCGGCGATATCGAGCACGGCACTGCCCTTGGAACCACTGATGCGGATTTGGGTATCGGCCACCTGACCCGTCAGGGTGCCTCCCAATGTCCCCCTGGTGGCCTGGGCCGTGAGCTCGACATTCACCGGACGCGGAAAATCCCCGCCAGCATTGCCCACCTGATCCACTCTCACACTGTCGATCCCGGCGCTGAGCTGGCTGGTACGGGCCTGTTGGGATCCGTCCAGAAGTTGTTGGCCGCCAAAGTTCACCGTGGCGCCGATGCGATCGAGGCTTCCCAAAATGCTGTCGAGTTCTGCCTGGTTGGCGGCCCTCTCACCCTGTGACAAGGTGGAATCCCCGCTGGCCACAGCCAGCTCGCGGGCCTTGCGCAGAAGCCCGGAAGCTTCCCCGAGGGCGCTGTCGGCCGTCTCCACCACATTCGCGGAACGTTGGGAATTTTCCAGTCCCTGCCTCAGAGCCTCGAATTGAGCCCCCAGTCTTTCACTGATCACAAGCCCTGCGGGAGCATCGCTGGCCTTGTTGATGCGGGTCCCCGTCGACAATTGGGTGCTCAGGTTCAGAATCTGGTTCATGGTCTTCTGAAGCTGGCTGACGCCAGTGTGAGACGACGAAATGTTCCCTATTCCCAAACCCATGAAACCTCCACTCAAACTCTACTTAAGTAATACCTTATATTCAGGAACCTCGCCAATATGACTGCTAGTCATTTTGGCAAGTTCCTTGATTCCAGCCTGCAATTGAGGGTCGGCCTGCCAATCGGCAATCAAAAATCGGCCCAAATCCTCGCTGACCGACATGCGGATCCTGGCTCGCAGATACCGGCAAACTATCTCACGGGGCACCGAGGTGGCCAGAGCTTTGTACCATTCTTCAAAGCCCGGGAATTGGGCGTGATCATTGGGCCCCAATGTCAACGCCACTTGTGTCCTCAGATCCTTGTCAGCCAGATTGCGGGTGACATAGTCCGTGAAGGACTTTTGCCGGTCGATGCGCAGAAGTTCCTTCATGACATCGCTGCTCTCCTCGGGAATGTCTGCCGTGACATGAGGCATCACACCTCCCGGCAATCCCGGCTTGGCATGGATGCATTCCCCAGACGGCAGATAGTAGTAGGCGATGGTCAGTCGGAAGCGGGATTGCCCCATGGTGCTGTTGAGAGGCAGAAGCTGTTGCACCGAACCCTTGCCAAAGGTGCGCTCGCCGACGATGACAGCCCTCTTGTGGTCACGGAGACAACCCGAGACAACCTCGCTGGCGCTGGCCGACCCTCCATTGACCAGGACCACCAACGGAATATCCTCGATGGAACCGCGCTCCGTAGAGGTGGCTTCCATGCGGTTGACGACCCCGGGCCGCCCCTCGCTATAAACAATAAGCTTGCCAGCGGGCAGGAACTCGTCGCAGATATGGATGGCCGTCTCGAGAAGTCCACCCCCGTTGTCGCGGAGGTCGAAGACCAGTCCGCGGATGTCCCGGCCCTGTTTCCTGAGCTCATCCCTCCGGCGAGCCACCTCCCGCGCCAGATCCTCGTCGCTGGTTGAAATGAATTCGGTGAGTTTCACGCACAGGACATCGCCGGGCATCTCCTCGAAAAAGATGCTGGGATTGTTGACGGCCTTGCGGGTGAGCGTGAAATCCACGGGCTTGTCCCAGCCTTCACGCAGGATCTTCAATTTGACATCCGTGCCGGGCACCCCCCGGAGGATGGCCACCGTATCTTCAAGGGGCATGTCGAGGGTCGAGCGGCCCTCGACCTCGATGATGATGTCCAGACTGCGGATCCCTCCTAGGTGGGCAGGAGCGCCGAAGAACACCCTCTCAATCTGCACCGCACCCGTGGGCATCTTGCTCACCACGGCACCCACCCCCACGTAGTTGCCGTTGAAATGTTCCTGGCTGCGACGCGTCTCCTCGGAACCCATGTAAGAGCAGTGCCTGTCCAGCGATTCCGCGATCCCGCGGGCAGCGGCCTCGATCATCCTCTTGACCTCGGTGCGGGGTGCATCCACATAGTAGCGCCGGGCCGTCGACAGCATTTCCCACAGCATCATTTCACCCTCCCGAAGCTGGGAGTGCATGTCGGAAAGGGATCGCCGGGCCTCGGCCTCGCGCCTGAGGATCCCATCCGCATCGGCGAGGATGGCCCGCCCCGTGTCATTCACCGTGAACTGTTGGTGATTGATGATGAGTTCTCTCAGGACCTCACGGGCCTCCTGATAGAGGGCAGTGACCTCGAGGCGTTCACGCTCGGTGACCCCCCCCAGCTGGCGGAGAGCCTCATCAGAGGCCAACAGTTTCCGGGCCCTTGTGCCCTCATCGGTGGGCATGTCGGCCAAGGCCTCAAGGCGATTGCGGGCGTCCTCGATCAGACCCGACTCCGCCAAGAGCAGGGCCCCCTCCGGAGTGTCGCGGTCCACCAGGCTCAAAAGCCTAGCCCGGCCCTTTTCACTGCGACGCAGACTCACCAGACGGGAGCAGAGGACACGGGCCTTGGACTCATCCTTTTCCGCCTCCATCAATTCTTCCAATTTTTGCAGGCTCTTTGCGCCTCCGTGCCTCAGATGGGCCACCCAAAACGCCTCATCCTGGCTCTCGAGCCTCTTGAGGGATCCGGCAATGGCATCAACTTCAAGGCCTCGCTCCAACAACAGGCAAACGGAATAGAGTTGAATGGCTTTGTCTTCCAGGGCGGCTCCTGCCACAAGGGCGTCGCGGCCCACCCTTTCTTCTCCCGCCCATACGGACAGCTCGCCCCAAGGGAGCGACGCTGTGTCCTTGCCCTTATTGGCGTCGATGAAGGCCTGCCAAAGGTCGCCGTTGTCGGCTCCCAAAGTGGCGGAAAGCAAGAGAACCATGAAGAGCCTGGATAGCATTCGCATGGGGGTTGATTATCTCACAGACCTGGGTCGACTTGAGGGGATATGATGGAAAACATGTCCCAAGAAAGACCGAGGCACCCCCTCCCAACTCGTTGGTGGCTTGCCACATGCCTGATTTTTTCTATCTGTGGAACCGTTTTTTGGTTCGAGCTCAAGCCCTACGACGCCCGCTCCCAAACCCCCCCCTCCTGGCGTTGGATCCATGATGTGGCCATGGACAATCCTTGGGTGGCCCCTCTGCCCAGTTCTCACAACGACTTTATCTCAACCCAAGAATCCCATGAACCATCTTGGGTTGTCGTTGATAAGAATTTTGCCCGTCAATTCGATTTCACGTTCACCATCCCATCGCACCAAGGGGATATCCCTTTCACAGAAGCCATCCCCCACGACAGCCAGCATGTCGCCTTGATCTATGGGGCCCGTGGAACCATCCGGCATTACATGATGATGGACACGGGTGATGATTCCGAACCTCGCTTGGAAAAACTGGGACATGAACTGGGTTGGGTCTGGCGGCAGGAAGATGTGGCTCATGCCCTTGTGGGCGATGTGACAACTGAGATGTTGCCATGAATCCCTTCAATGGCATCGCCATGGCACTGGCTCTGGGCTGGCTCTCTTGGCTGAGCCCTGTGGAGGGCACCCTGCTAGCCGTCTTCCTTTTCGCCGGCTTGCATAACTGGGTGGAGCTGAGGTATTTTCTCGCCCGCTGGCCCTCCCGTTGGGGAACCCAGACCCCCTTCCTGGCCACGGGCCTGGCCGGGGCCTTCCTGCTGACCCTGTGGAGATTCCTTTCAGGTTGGGGGGCGTTTCAGGGATGGTTCAACGAGCAGGCCGGCTTCACGTCGGGCACGGCCTGGAATGCGGCCCTCCTGGGTTGGCTGGCGCTCCTCGCCCTGTTGTCGGGTGAACGCCATAAGCGGCGCCTCCTGTGCTTTGTCTTTTTTCTTGTGGCCGCTGTGCTGAGCCTCCAACTCAAGGCCTGGGTCGTGGGTGTGGCACTGGTGTTTGCGCACCCTCTCGTGTCGTTGTTGTTCCTTTACCGCTCCCATCGTTCCGACCCCCGACGTGTGACCTTTTTCAAGGGACTGGTTGCCGGCCTTGTCATGGTCTGTGCAGGCCTCTGGTTTTATGTGGACCCATGGCCCGCCCCCACCACCGATCCCCTCTGGTCACAACGAATCGCCTGGCAAGTGGGATGGCCGGTGCTGGGGATCAACCCCGGCTTCCTGATCTCGACCCACCTCTTCCTCGAGTTGGTGCATTACATGATCTGGGTGCTGATCTTCCCTGCCTGGGGATTCCGGATCCGCCCCCATGACACCCGCACCATCCCCCTGGCCCAGCTCTCACCCATGGCCCGAAGGGCCATCAAGACCATCCTGGTGGGCCGCTCCCTCTTCGTG
>JBFWNO010000082.1:0-12724 GCA_050251015.1 Planctomycetota bacterium | reverse complement strand
CCTCGACACTTTCCATCGGATTGAAGATGTTCTACCAGAACCAATGCGCGATGGCCATCCTGTTGCGGATAGGACGCTTGCTGTTCACGGCTCCCAAGGGCGGGACCCAGCCTTCCTGGTCGAGGATGTGCTTGATCAGCCACCATTGATAAGGCGTCAGGCTGACCCAACGGTCCTTGTTGATGCTGTATGGAACCAGACGCCGCGAGGCGTACCGGTTCTCATCACCCAGGTAGTCCTTGTAGAGACTGCCCTTGTCGGGCCCCTCAAAGGGCCTGAGGCCGGCGAAAAAAGCCAGGTGGTTCTCGATAGTCACGGTGTTGAAGATCAGATTCTGGATGTAGGGCCAACGGGTGGCAAAGGATGAGCTTTGCGACAACCCCTGGGCAAACGAGGACTTCGAACGCTCCCTCACGAAGATCATGGCATTGGAGCTGTAATTGTCCTGCTGCTGGATCTGCATGAACCAGACTAGGACACTGCCGAGGATGATGCCGACCACATAGGGGATGCGGTGCCGGAGCAGAACATCGATGTAATCCTTGAACGAGGGGATATAGATCGGGGACGTGGGGATCATCGACCGTTGCTCCACTTGGCCTTTTTCTCGGTATTGTTGTCATACACGCGGGCCTCCAGGAAACGGAGCATGTGATTGAACTCAGTTTCCTTGGCATCCGCCGACTCGACCTCATTGATATAGAGCGTCATGATGTCCTTCACGCGCTCACGAAGGTTCTTATGAACCAGGATGATGTCGTTGGGCCTCACACGGTAGTTCTTGTTCCAGATCGCCCTGGGAATGTCGCTCATGTCGATGGTCATGTAGGTCGGGGACCTGCGGTCGGTGAAATCAGGACGGATGATGGTGATCTCCTCAAGGTCAGTTTCATGCTGGTTCTCAAGGAGAAGATCACGGAGGAGCACGGGCTCGACACCCATGGGAACCTTGGTGATGGAACCAGGATTGTGGGCCACACTGGTCGACGAACTGGTGCTCTCTTCGGAACTTCCGGCACCCAGGGCCTTGACCGTGTCGACTCCCGATCCCATGACGTAGTAGAAACGGCTTCCGGTGCTCACCAAATCAACCTGGCATGTGACATCACCGCGGACAAAGGGGCTCAGGGCCTGCGAGACGGAATCCCTGGCCTGTTCCAGGGTCAGGCCATCCACCAACAGGGGTTCAGTCAGCAACGGAAGGCGGATTTCACCCTTGAGATCCACCGCCAGATTGCCGTTGAATTCATCGTGGTCCGCGACAATCAGGCTGACCACATCCTTGGGGCCGATCACGTAGGCCTCGTCGAAAACAGCTGGGGCGGCTCGCGTTCCAGCATCCAGCCACATGTCCCTGTCGCTCATCGAGTTGAACTCGTCATAGTTCATTTCCGTGCCGATTCCGCAGCTTCCTAGGAACAGACTCAGGGGGATGTGAGCTTTCCTCAAGCTCTTTTTCACCCTTGTTAAAGCCTCGGACATCCTGTCATGCATGAAAAATCTTTCGGACAAATGCACCTGTCGCCTTGAGCAGATTTGGTTCAATCGACGTCGACGATCTTCCCGCCCTGGATGGCCAGCCTGCGGTTGATGAATCGTCCTGATCCGCCATTTTCACGCACACCCAACGTCACATTCCCGCTTTCAATGTCTTTCCTTGAGACAAGGAAGTCGACACTGCGCGCATCGCCAGGTTTGAGGAGTCCTAGGAATTGGAGATCCTCTTTACGGCCAATCGTGGCGTTGTAGGCCATTAAGTCGACCTGTCCCCCACCCGTGTTTTTGACGGTGATGTGAACCGTGTTCATATCCTGGACCTTCGAGGGCGAATCCACGATCATTTGGATGCTTCTTGAGGAAAACTGGAACCTCTTGAAAATCCTCATCGGCGGCCTCTGCTTTCCGTCAAAGCTGAAGTCCATCACGATGGGGACGCTTTTTTCAGTGGTTTCAAAGGGATCGGGCCTGATCTTGAAGTTGATGATCCGCCTGTCGCCATTCTTCATGGTCGGGATCCTGTAGCTCTCCTCCCCCACGACGGTCCAGCCTTTGGGAAGGCTCAAGGACAACGAGCCCGACAAATTCTCTTGGAGGAAGTTGACCACCTCCACGCTCTGGCTCACATCCTTGGTCCGAGTGTCCACCTGGGGCTTGCCCAGCACCACGGATAGGCGGGTCCGCATGAGGCCCTCGTCGATGTCCATCAGAAAGGAGGGAATCCTTCCCACCGGGATCTTGTTGATCCCCTCCACAGGAGGCAAGGGATCCTTGTTTCCCATGAGATCGAGGATCTTCAGGCGGTCGCCGAGGAAAACGTCCTCGGTCACCGCTCGCCTGTGGTTCCAGACGAGCATCGCCAGCTTTTGGCCAGGGGGCCTGTCCGGGAACTCGAGAATCAGGTTATCGCTGCCCTCGGGCAGGTCGATGCTGCCGATGATCCTCAGGGGAGCGGCGATCTCGGTGAGGGTGCGGAAGACAAAGTATTCCGGCCTGTAGCGATTTTGGAAGTCCACCAGCGAGCGGCCCACCTCGTCCTTGAGACGGACAGTGACTCGATCGGCCCCCCGGTTGAGCAGATGGATGATGCCGAAAAGCATGGAATCAAACCTCTCCTCGAACGGCTTCTTGTCGTCCATCAGCTCCAGCCTGACGATCTTCTGTTGGCGGACTGATGCGGGGGTCCCGGGTGCCGTCCCGGCGGCAGGTGGAATCAGCGATGAAAACTGCCTCATGTCGAGGTAGGACGAGGGATCAAGTGCTGCCGCCTGCTGGATGAATGTGAAAATATCCACCTCGGAAAAACTGCGGGGGTAGACCAATTGGCCGGGAAAAGAACGTGCCATCGGTAGTCCTAGTTTCGCCCCCGGGATCCCCAGGATGCGCCGGATCTCGGCCAGTAGGGGGATGGCCAGGGTCCCCTGCTCGGCCATGGACGTGTCGCTTTCCGCCCCCACGATCCAGGAATCAACCTCTGAAAACTGCTTTCCCGTGCGCCCGAGGATGCCCTCCCAATGGCGCCTGTTGGCCGAAAACAGGCTGTGCATGTTGGATCCCACAAACTCTCCCTGCGACTCGGTGGGGATGTAACCCAAGGCCGCGATGACCCGGACATTGGCCTCATTGAGCCTGCCGACCATCTCACCCACAATACTCTTGGAGATAGGCTGTCGCGAATCGAACTGGGAATTCCAGAGAGTCAACAGCACATGGTGGGTGCGGGTGTCCTCGATGAGATCACCCAAATCCGATACTGAACCCTCCAAGGCGTTTCCTTGGATATCGAGCCCCAACTGGTCGCATTGGGGGATGGACACGGATTCCACGACCGAGGGACCCACTCCGAACACCATGCTTTCCCGTGCAATGATCGAGGATCCAGGGCCCTGCGTGCGCAAGACAAGCTCCAGCTTGTACCAGCCCTTTCTCCCACCCAGGTTCATCTCGACCTCACGGATATGGTCGCGGATATCCTTGGGGGGCTCCACGGCATATTCCCCGCCTGTCACCCTGCGACGCGTGTAGTCATGGACGGTCCACAGGCAGGTGTACTTCCCTGGGTCAAGCCCCTCAATCTGGAACCGGAGGAGGTGCATAGGTGCGTTGGGGAAAATCAATCCTTCGTGATCCGAGGTGATCTTGACCCTGGGCCTGCGGGTGAATTCCACGGAACGGAACATGCCACGGCTCTGGATGGCCGGCCCCTTCACGGTCTGGGGATCCTGCATCAATCCCAACCTCACCCTGGCCATCACGGCCGATTCCGGGATCTGGTTCACATCCAAGGACAGGGCCTTCCACTCCCCCCCCCAACGACCCTCAGCATCTTCATTCTGGAGTCGGGCCCAATTTTCCCCCACCACCTTGCCCGCAGCATCGATCCACAGGATTCCCAAGGATGCCCTGGCATCGCAGGAGAGACAGTTCTCCGTCTTGAATTGAACCTCCGCATGGTAGCTGGAATGAGGGTCCACCTTGGACAACGTAGAGTCGTGGTTTTCCACCGCCACATTGGTGCCGTTGGATTCCAATTGAAGGATCGCATCTCCCGGGGCATGGTATTTCAACTGGAGTCGGCCATAGGGCCGGAAATTCGAAGGGATGTCCTCGACACGAACCCAATAGTCGGGTTGGCCGTCGGCATCCTGGTCATCAGCAAAGCGGGAATTCTTCAGGAGGTTGGTGAGATAACCCTCCTGGGTTGAACCCTCCTCATCAGCCATGACAGGGGCCAGGCAAACCAAAAGAAGCGCGAGGAGAAGGCTAGGCCAGAATGTCGACGTGGGGAGGGCGATCCTCAGGCCTTTGGCCGTCCTCGCCAGGGTGCTTGGGGACCGGATTCGCATCCGGAGTCCATTCCCGGTCAAGCTCAATCTTGAGTGAGGAAGAGGGCTCCCCTCGCTGACGTTCACGTAGCTTCTCCGGGCCACGGACTTTGGCCAATTCCGGAACCGCCGGGTTGAGAAGGGGCGCCACCACAGGAGCCTGCCCTTGCACGACCGGAGGAGGGGCATGAAAACCCGCCTGAATGGACTGGACCTGGCCGATGCCGGAAATGTCCATGGCCCTTCCTCACGCCACCAGGTTGATCGAGGCCCCGAGGGCCGATTGGAGTTGGGCATCCTTCCTTATCTTTTCGAAAAATCCCTCAAAGGCCGGCTCGCGCCGTGAAGCCCTGGACATCGAAACATGCCCCCCCAGAGGGTCCAGGGAGGATTCCAGGGCCGATCTCAACCTGCCCATCAGGGCAGAACCACCAAGGGCCTCTTCGGCGTTTTTGGCCTCTTGCTCAAGCAATTGCGCCAGCATGGGTTCGTTGATCGTCAGACTGGCATCCTCGGGAGCTGTGATGCCGAATTGGCCGAGCGAAGACCGCACAGTGGGAAGTCCGTGGACGGTATCCAGGGGCCCCTCTGTGTCACTCTGAGCTCTCAACTCCGCCGACAAGATCGCCGCCTCATCCAAACCCGCCCGGTGCCGCTCCATGGAAAAGCCGAATGTCTCAAGGCCAGAAGGAACTTCGGGGGGCGGCGCCGCCTGGAATCGCACGGCATTCACAAGGTCGCTTTTGATGAACCCGACATGGGCGTCATCACGGAACAGTCCATCCGGAGCCACCATCTCATTGACCTGTCGTTGGACATCGTTGAATGCTTCCCGGAACCCGGAAAAGACCCCCACCAAATCGGAGGCACTGCGCTCGAACGAAAGCTCGACGGGGAACTGAAAATGACTGGTCAGGTCGAGATCCACTCCGGGGATGTAATTCTGAATGGAGTTGGAGGAAAACTCCCGCGTCTCCCCTCCCGACTCCACTTGGGCTTTTGAACCCGCAAAAACCTCGTCTGCAAAAACCGTGTCTCCCACGAGATTGGTGGTGATCAATCCCAGGGAAGCCAGCAACCCTTCGCCATCCTGCACTTCAAAGAGGCCATCCGGCTTGTCCGCCTGGAGGATCAGGCGGTTGCCCTCAATCCGGAAGGCCTTGACGCCATGGGATGCCGTGCCCCCGTCAAGGCGGAAATTGAGGTTGCGGTCCTCACTGGCATCCAAGCGTCCGTTGATGTTGATGTCCTCACCGCCGTCGAGGACCCCGTCACCATCAAGATCTTCGTCGATGTCGAGCACCCCATTGTCATTGGCATCTTCCCTGGGATCCAGGGTGCGGTTCCAATTCCTGTCCTCGGAAAAATCGAGCCGACCATTGCCATTCGCATCCTCGCCGCGATTGATGAGATTTTCCAGGTCGATGAGCGAGTCCGTATCCTTCAGGATCACATCCACGCCATTGATCTGGAAGGTTCCCTCGACACCGAGGGGAACCGTATTGTCCGCTACGGGTGCGAAGGCCGCCTGCCGGGCCCGGGCCAGACTGGAAATCTTGAGAGAAAGACTGTCTTCAGCGGCGTCATCCGAGGTCACCTTGGCCTCCACCACACCTTCCCTTGAGGACCGCGGCACAAGGGTGATGTAGGGCTCGCGTCCTTCCAGGATATCGACAACTCCGGAAAGTTCGGCCAAGCGCCTGGAAAGACCTCCCATCAGACCCTCGAACGCCCCCTGTTCACCGCTCTTGATGCCGATGTTCCGCTCCAGCAATGGGCGATTGGCATTGAGCGCCAGTTTTTCGATGGAATTTTCAATCTTCAGCCGACTGCCGTAATTGTCGTAAAGGAAGAGTTGAGGCATTCGTCTTCTGGAGTCCCCGAAAAAGGCGGCACTCCCCGTCGTGCCTCCGCCGCCAAAGGAGCTCAGGAGGGCCAGTTCGCTGACCTCCACTGTGTCACCATTGGCGCTCACCAGCTCAGTGGTGGTTTCGCCCCCCGCCGCAACAAGCTTGCCCTCCTCGTTGGCCCGCACCTTGATCTCCACCCGCTGGGCCCCGACATCCACGCCTGAAAGCTCGGCCTGCAGCCGGGCGGCCGCCTTGTGGCTGACTTCGTGGGCATAGACACGGATGATGGAATTGTGTTCCGAAGCAGCCCTGACCCCGATACCGCTTTCACCCACCGGGGATGTGTATTGGATGGAAGAGCGGTCGTCCACTTGCATACTCAGCCCCCCAAGAGACGATTGACGGATTGGGGATGGGGAGCGAGGCCGAATCCGGCAATGTCCTTCACGAGATCCATGGCCTGTTCTGGGGATGTGGGCCCCGGGCCCATGGATAGGAGGTTTTCCATGGCCACCTGCTCACTGGATAGCCTTTTCATCAACTCTTCTCGGCCAGATTCCTGACCCGTCACGATGGCCGACTGGATGGCGAGCATCCGCTCGGCGATTTCACGCAACCTTTGAGCCACCGATCCAGCCCCTTTGAAAGCCGGTGGTTCACCTCCCGCCTCCTTCTTGCCTTCATCATCCTGAGAGGCCGGAGTCTTTTGGCGCTTTAATGGAACGTAATGCCCGCTCCCGTAGGGGTCACCCGTTGTATGGCCCACAGAACCGATATCAGCCACAATATCCCTCCTGTTGGGAAAATAGGGCTGAAGATTTCATATTGGGCAGTCGAAGACCGTGATGAAGCATCATGCGAGGAATCCTTTCCTCTTAATTGCGACGCCGTCAATGGCGACTGTTTGTCATTATACCCCATGTCACACCTTGGTCAAAAAAAGCTCAATCAGCTCATGAATTTTGTGAAAGTTCCCGAATGAGATGATGGCCGACCCCCACGTTCTGGCGTCGTGTCAAGGAGTACCGGTGAAAAACTTCAAATTCTGCATGTTTGCCTGCCTGCTCGCCTCCTGCACCAGCATTGGCCAATGGGAGAGCAACCGCGAGACCAACGAGAAGTCCAGCAACAGCATCCTCAAAGCCTTGAGCCTGGCCGAGAGCAAGGATGAGCTGGGCGAGCAAAGCATGAACACGGATGGCAGCAATTTCACCAACCTCACAGCCCATACCCAGATCAATGCCGGAGCCGACAAAGACCCCGACGTCTCCAATGATGGGCGCTGGCTCGCCTTCTCGTCCACAAGGGGCTCCCCCACCAATGATATCTACATGAATGAACTGGGGACCCATCGTGTCACCCAGCTGACCATGGATCCCGGCGAGGATATCCATCCCAAGATCGCCCCAGATGGACGCTCGATCGCCTTTTCGAGCAACCGACACGACTGCAAATTCGATATCTATGTCCTTCCTCTCTTTGACCGAAACGGGAAGCGCATCCATGCCACTCCCATCCAGATCACGTCCAATGACCGCGACAACATCCATCCCTCCTGGTCACCGGATGGCAACAGGCTGGTCTATTCCAGTTACAACCGCCAGGCCGAAACCTGGGAAATGTGGGTGTATGACCATGCAGAGCGCTCCCACACCATGATTGGCTACGGACTGCTCCCGGAGTGGAGCCCCGATGGCAAGCACATCGCCTATGAAAGATTCAGAAACCGCGATAATCGCTTCGCCAGCGTCTGGGTTTGCGATCCTGATGGTTCCAGCCCGACCGAAATTGTCGGCGACCGCGACTACGGGGCCATCACACCCGGCTGGTCACCTGACGGCAAGTACATCGTGTTTGCCACGGTGCACAAAAGCGCCGCCTCTCGGGCCGAGGGTAGGGTGACCCAAGGTGACGACATCTGGTACATCCCGGCCATTGGCGGGACCCCTGTGCAGGTCACGACCTATGCCGGGCCTGATTCCATGCCGGTATGGAAGCTCGACAAGAAGGGCAACTCCAGGATCTTCTTCATTTCAAACCGTGAGGGGGACCAGGACCGCGTCTTCAGTGCCGTTCCCTATACGGAAGAGGATCTCCAGCAGTTCAACTGAGATTTTGATAGAGGGGCGGTCCTTGTGGCCGCCCGCAATTGAGGGCTCCCACAAGGGGTGCCCCTACACATGACTATGTCCATGTTTGTTATATTGAAACTGTGAAGTTTTACTGCTTATTTTTATTTCTTGTCGCAACGTTAAGTTCATGCGGCGAACTGCCCCCCGAGCCCCAATTCCCGTACAAGGAAATGATACGCACCGTGGCTGTCTGCCCCGTGCAGGTCATGACCGGCGAGGATGCCCATGGTTACCCTCTCCGCCTCGATGGCAGGGCCCTGGGCCGTCTTCTCGCAGAGGAATGGACAAAGTTTGGTGTTCTTGTATCGTTCCCCGAAGACTGTGAACGCGTTCTCTACGAACACGAGATTCTGGTCGACGGCCCGGAAGCACTCCAGCGCATGGGACGACTGATGAAAGTCGATGCCGTCTGCCTGGTGCAGATCCACCAGATGGACACCTTTTCTCCCAAGCGCTGCCTGTTGACACTGCACTTCTACAAAACGGACCGCAAGGATTTCAAGGGCCCCTCCATCGTGAACATCACCTCGATGGGTTGGGACAAGGTTGAGGAAACAGGCATGGTGGAGCTGGCCCGCATCCAGCGCCAGTGGGATGGAAGCGATGACAAAACCAGGAACAGGGCCATAGCCTGGCACAAGAGGCAGGCCGCCAAGGAAGAAACGGGATGGACGGAGATTGTTGAGGTGACCGACGAATTCTTCCGTTTCGTCTTCAATGCCACACTCCGTGATTACGTCACCGAACTCCAGGAGATGATTGACGAGGCGGACAAGATCCACATCCTCAAGACGGGCGAGAAGCCGAAGAAATCCGGCATCGTTCCGTCAGGTGACGGCTTCAGCAAACCCACAAGCACCCCTCCAAGGGATCCATGTCCCCCGACCCCAGGGCCGTAGGAAACGGGGATCACACCCCGGCCGCCCTCGCCGAGGAAAGCCAACGGATCCTGGCGCCCAGGACTCCATTCCCTCCGGCTCCATCCGTCTCCATGTCTCTTGGGGAGCATTTGGAGGAATTGCGTCGGGTGCTGATCAAATCGATGGTGATTTACGCCATGGGCCTATTGGC
The DNA here is from genome assembly GCA_050251015.1 of Planctomycetota bacterium. Classification (GTDB taxonomy): domain Bacteria; phylum Planctomycetota; class JBFWNO01; order JBFWNO01; family JBFWNO01; genus JBFWNO01. The sequence goes on along the minus strand of JBFWNO010000082.1, from coordinate 3,349 downwards.
CTGCGCCTTTTTCTACGACAGCATCTTTGAACTGCTCAAAAAGCCCGTGCTGGACGCCTTCGCATCCAGCGGGGTCAAACCCGATTTGTACAGTGGCCTCACCGACAGCTTGATGGTCGTGATGAAAGGCGTGCTTTTGGCCTCACTGATTGTGACCATGCCCTTGATCGTCCGTGAAGCCTGGGGGTTTGTCTCTCCGGGTCTCAAGGAACTCGAGATCCGCGCCGTGCGCCCCCTTTTCCTCTTGGTGGCCATCCTGTTCGCCTGCGGCTCCGCCATGGCCTATTTCTATGTCGCCCCTCTCGGGATCTCCTGGCTGTTGACACTCAACAATCAGTTGGGGATGTCCTCGCTCCTGCGGCTCACCGAGGCGGTTGATTTCACCATGTCGTTGATGCTGGTGTTCGGTTTCTCTTTCCAAACCCCGATTGTGGTGATGACGTTGATCCGCACCGGCATTGTGGAAAGCCGCACCTTCCGCCAGGGAAGGCGCTGGGCCATCATGGCCATTGTGTTGGCCGCCGGCATCCTCACCCCCCCTGATGTGGTGAGCCAGCTGGTGCTCGCCGCCTGTCTCCTGTTCCTCTATGAACTGGGAATCATCCTCGGGGGAAAGGCTTCGCGAGAAGGCGCACCAAAACCAAGCCCGTCATAGACAGGATGGGAAAGACTGCCATCACCCAGATGGACTGTCCGCGAATACCTTGGATCATGACATGACAGGCGTCCAAAATAGGTAACGTCAACAAAAAGCGAAGCGTCCACGTTCGCCTCCATGGATGGGCCTCCTCTGTGGTGCTCCACAACGTGATCAGGGCTCCAGCCAAGCCGGTGATCAATGCCGGAATCGCGAGAAACGCGAGCCAAACGCAGGCCCTGGCCATACCAAGCAGCATGGCTGCCGAAACCGGGTGTCGACCCTTCAACGTGTTGTAAGTCCAGGCACAGGCCAACGAAAAGGGCATCCACAGGGCCCTGTTCTCAATCTCTGGGTCCACGGAACCCGCCAAATAGGAAAGACCAATACCGAACAAGAGAAACGACATGAGAATCCTTGCAGAGCCTTCTGACAAGGCCCCAGAAGGCAGTGGCCTTGATGGCTTGGCCTTTCGGTCACTCTCCCGATCCACCCAATCATTGTGAGCCATCCCGAACAAATAGACACAGGTGAACCCTGTCCACAGGGGAACAGGCCACAGCCCCGTGACAAGACCACCCGCAAGCAAATGGCTCCACACCGTCACCACGAGGGGCACGCGCAGGTACCGCAAAACGGGAAAAAGCGCCGGAGGCATCAGTATTTGACGACGTCGGCCAGCAGGGAAATCGACACCACCCGCGACCTCAGCACATGCACACGGCGGCGGTTGGCCCGGACACCCAGTTCCAGGGTCTCGAGCAGGTACACATCCTCAAGGGCTTTCTGGGCGCGCTGATCCCGGACATCGACCTCGTCGATGACCAACGTCTCGGCATCCTCACCGACCAGCGTGCCGGTGAAAAGGTAGGGACTATCCGTGTTGACGACGACCGTCTGGCCAATGAGTTGCTGAGGAATCATGCAAGCAGCCCCCCACCCTGCCCTCCCCCCACGAAGGGGAGGGTCAGTCGATGCAGGCTCAACATCACCACCGTGCGTTGAAGATGTCGTTGTAGAAGGCCAGCAGCATCAGTGAACCCAGCAGGGCGATCCCCACATAGTTCAGCACATTCTGGACCTTCTCGTTCATCTGGCGGCCCATCAGCACCTCGGTGCCCACGACCACGAGGTGGCCACCATCGAGGAGGGGCACCGGGAGAATGTTGAGGATCGCGAGATTGAAGCTGATCATCGCCAGGAAGGCCAGGTAACTGCCCAGTCCCAATTCAACGAAATGCATCGAAACCCGCACGATCGATATGGGGCCACTGACATTCTTCACAGCCACATCCCCCATCACGAAGCTCTTGAGCGAACGGACCACATTGAGGAGGTCGTCACGGCTCTTGCGGAAGGCACGCACCAGGAGGGCCTTGGGGTCGTTGAGGGAGAAGGCCGTCATTTCATAAGTGGGGAAGCAGTTGAATCCAGCATCGTAGGAGAGCCGCGGGCGGAAAACGGCCGACTTCATGTCTCCCGAGGCGTCGCGCCAGTTGAGACGGATCTCTTCGTGGCGGTGCTCGGCAATGAATGACTTGAGTCCGTGCATATCCGGCAAGGGCTGGGCCGCCCCGGCACCCACCGATGCACTGAGAATGAAGGAGCCCGGTGTCAGCCCGATCTGTTCGGCCGGGGTGCCCGGCATCACCATCGCTACCACAGGGGCCACGGTCTCAGGCGTTCCCGATGCCATGTTGCGCAACTTCTCAGACAGGCCCCCGCTCGGCAGATGAGGCATGAATCCCAACTGGGCAATGACTGCGGGCTTCAGGATACCGATGACCTCGGATCCATCCTTCCGTAGGGCCTTGATCTTGAGGGGCGCACCCTCACCGCCATCCACAAGGCTGGCGATCTCATCAAGGTGGAATACCGGCTTCCATGCATCGCCCACCTCAACGGCCACCACGGAATCCCAAACCGTCAGGCCCGCTTCCGTGGCCGGGATGCGACCGCCGTCATAATCAAACTTGTCAATTTCCTTGATCTGGGAACCCAGGCGGGGCCTCACTCCAAGGACGAAGAGCCCCATGGCGGGATCAAAGTCCGGGGTCACTCGGACATCCATCCTGCGACCCTCCCTTTCAACGCCCAAGGCCAACTCGGTGTTGCCCGCGAGGGCCACCTCGGTGGCCAATTCATTGAAATCGTGCAAACGGCTCCCGTTGAGATCCACAATGTGGTCCCCTGTCCTGAGTCCGGCACGGTAGGCGGGGGAATCGGGATCCACAGCGCCAATCTCGGGCTTGATCTCCATCACGCCCACAAGGTAGGCCGCCACCACCAGCACAATGGCGGAGATGACATTCATCACCACCCCGGCCACAAGGACGGCGGCACGATGATGGGCGGGGCGATTCACGAAATCGCGGGGATCGCCCGAGGCCTGCTCCCGCGTCTCCCCCCCGAGCTTGACGTAGCCACCCAAGGGGATGAGGCTGAGGCGGTATTCGGTTTCCCCCCTCCTGAAATTCCAGATCACTTTGCCGAAGCCGATCGAAAAGGCCTCGACCTTCATCCCCAGCCACTTGGCCACTGAAAAATGGCCCAATTCATGTACAAAGATCACAAAGGCCACGCCCAGGACGACAATCAGGACATTGAGGAGTGTCTCCAAGGCGGTCCTTTCAGACCCCTATTATATCGCCTTCAGGGCCATGCCCGTCTTGGAAGCCACAAATGTGCGGGCCCATTGATCCGCCTCGACCA
>JBFWNO010000081.1:0-12972 GCA_050251015.1 Planctomycetota bacterium | reverse complement strand
GCCACACTGGAACCGGAAGTGAGGCTTTTCGATCCCGTTCTGGCCCTGGATGGGGGCCCTGATGGCTTCAAGGTGCACCGCCGCCTGTTCCCGCAGATCTTCAGATCCCTCAAGCCAGGTGGGTTTGCCGGAGTGGAAGTGGGCTGGGATCAGAGTGCCATGGTCCAGGCCCTGGGCCTGGGAGCAGGCCTGGTTGTGGAACAAGTATCCAAGGATTATTCCGGGATCGAGAGGGTGATCTGGTTCCGCAAACCGGAACGCTGAAGGGACAGTCTGGCAGTGCCCGACAGGTTGACGTTTGAGACCTTGGGGTCCTTGAGCGCATCATAGGGGGATGGACCAATTTGTGATTGAAGGTGGTCATCCGCTCAAGGGGAAAATCCGCGTCAGCGGAAGCAAGAACGCTTCCCTTCCCCTCCTTGTCGCCTCGATGCTGTCCAGGGGAACGACTCGATTTTCGAACGTACCCAATCTGCGTGATACCGACACCTTGTTGAAAATCTTGGCGGAGCTTGGCACGCGTTCCCGTCGCGAGGGCGAGGATCTGTTGCTGGAGACGGATGACGAGGGCCCGGTGCGTGCATCCTATGAACTCGTGAGCACCCAACGGGCCAGCTTCTATGTGCTGGGGGCCCTGCTGGGTCGACGACGGAGGGCTGTGGTTTCCCTGCCCGGAGGTTGCGTGATTGGTTTTCGCCCTGTGGACCTGCACCTGAAAGGTTTCGAGGCCCTCCATGTGAAGATCCAGATCAAGGGCGGTTATGTGGAGGCCGATGCCTCGAGAGCCCGTGCAGGAAGGGTGTTCCTCGGCGGGGCCTTTGGTTCGAGCGTGGGGGCGACGATCAATGTGCTGTTTCTCGCGGTGACGCTCCCGGGTGTGACCCATATCGACAACGCGGCCTGTGAACCCGAGATCATGGAAGTGTGCCGCTACCTCATCGCCTGCGGTGCGAAGATCAGGGGAGCGGGTTCTCCTCACCTGACCATCGAAGGTGTGGATAACCTGAAGTCCTGCCCCCACGGGGTGATCAGCGACCGCATCGAGGCCGGTAGCTATCTTCTCTTGGGTTGCCACAGTGTGGCCCGAGACCTGGTGGTCGAGAATGTGGAACTTGAGGAGCAGGGTGCCCTACTTGATGTGATCTCCACCATGGGTTACGAGCCCGAGGAGCATCAGGGGGGACTCAGGATGCGGCGGGTGGGGGATCCCCGTCCCGTGGAATGCACCACCCTGCCCTATCCCGGATTTCCCACGGACTGTCAGGCCCAATTGATGGTACTCTTGACCCAGTTTCCCCAGCTGAGCGTGATCACCGAAAAGGTGTATCCCGACCGTTTCATCCACACAGCAGAATTGGCCCGCATGGGGGCCCGTATTAAGAAAGAGGGGGCCAGCGTCTTTGTGAACGGGGGCTTGCCCCTGAGCGGGGCCCCGGTAATGGCTTCCGACCTGAGGGCCAGTTTTGCCCTGGTGATGGCCGGCATGTTGGCCGAGGGCACCACGCAAGTGAACCGGGTCTACCATATTGACCGGGGATATGAGCGGATTGATGAAAAACTCGCCAAGGTGGGGGCCAGGATTTCACGCCAAAACGTGGCCTGAAAAAAATTCCCCATTTCACCTGGTTTAACCGTCTCCCACGTCATACCCCTTGTTGCTATCAAAAGACGTGCAAAAAGGGGGTATAGAAGCAAGTTGGCCAACGTCTTGCTCGTCATACCATCCTTGGCATCTAAGGAAATGCAAAAAAGGAGGGTATCGAAGCCAGTGGGCAAAACACCTCAAAACCCGGCTTGTCTTCGTCCATCAAGTGTCAGCTATTCTGCATCGAAGGAAATCCTATAATTGGCTCATTATCCCTAAGGGTCCCTGGTGGATCCCCATCCAAAAAGGCGGTTCTATGAAGAAGCTCTCCCTCGCATTCCTCACTCTCATGCTGATGTTGGCCGCATTTGTCCAGGCCAAGGAACCCAGCACGAGCAATCAAGCCGATGACGGCATAACCGATGTGGTCCCGGGTGATGAGGCGCTTCCTGAACCGGCCCCAGCGGTCATGGACCCCGCAGTTAAGGCCAAACTCGACAAGGCATTTGCGGCTGTTGAGACCATCCTGCGCTCCCTGGCCACCCAAGGTCAGGCCAGCACCGCCACGGCTGGCGGTTCGCGTTCCCAAATTTCTGTGGCCTTCAACGCCACCCCTCCCCAAGGACAAGCTGTTACCTTGGGCCTCAAGTTGAATCTGGCCATCGACATGGCTCAGAAGAAGGGTGTGGCCAAGTTGGAGGGAGACCTGGGCAAGGTGCTGGTGCAATTCAACCCCACCATGGCCGAAGTGGTGCTCCCCGACTATGGCATGTTTGCCAAGATCCCGATGCAGGGCGATTTCGCCAAGATGTTCTCGAGCGGCGAAGATCAGATCAAAAATTTGGACGAAATGATCGCCAAGATCAAGTCCGAATTTTTTTCGGATCCCAAGCTTGCCGAATTGAAATCCGCACCCGAAGAGACCTTCGGTGGTGAACCCTGTGATGTCCTCCAATGTTCCGGTGAAGAGTCTGGAAAGATTTACATTTCCAAGGCCACCGGCCTTGTCCGTGGATTCAGCGGTTCGGATGCCTCAGGGAGCGGGACATTCACGCTCGATTACCAGAATGGCTTGCCGACCAAATTGACCGGTGAGTTCAAGGGTGAAGGGAAAACTGCCGGCGTTAGCGCCATGGTGGAATGGAAAGACAAGGTCGTGACCAAGTGCAGCCTGCAGGTGAACTTCACCGACGCCAAAGGCACAAAAGTGATGTTCCAAATGTCGGTCAAGAGTGATGTCGCGGCCATTGCGCCCGAAGAGCTCGTTTTGACCTACAAGAAGGAAGAGTTCCGTGAAGCCTCCCAGGATGAGATCGGTCAGGCCCTCATGATGGCCGCTATGGGCAAGTTCATGGCCCTGTTGCCCCTTATGCAGGGCATGGGTGATGAGTCGGCACCGATGATTCCACCTCCGGTCCCGGGCGAGGAAGGCAACGAAGAAGGCTTCTAGTCGATGCTGGGCGCGCTCAGCGCCTCCCTGCAAAAAACCCTCGGCAAACTCAGGGGTGTCAAGACCCTGACCGAGGAGAATGTGCAGGAGGGACTCCGGGACATCCGGAGAGCCCTGCTGGAGGCCGATGTCCACTTCCTAGTGGCCAAGTCCTTTGTGGACTCGGTCAAGGGCAAGGTGATCGGGACCAAGCTGGTGGAGGGGGTCGACCCCTCCCAGCAATTCGTCAAGGCCCTGCATGACGAGTTGACCGCCTTCCTGGGAGGTGAGCACCAGCCCCTCGCACGTTCCACCAAGGGTCCGACCGTGATCCTGATGGCAGGACTTCAGGGTTCGGGCAAGACCACCACCTGCGGCAAACTCTCCAGGATGCTGAAGGAGGAGGGCCGGAAGGTTCTCCTGGTGGCGGCGGACCTCCAGCGCCCTGCCGCGGTGGAGCAATTGCGGATCCTTGGTCGCCAACTGGGTGTCGATGTCCACGCCGAGGGTGGGAAGTCGCCACCGGAGGTGTGCCGGCAGGCCGTGGAGAGGGCGGGCCGTGAGGGTTTCGACACCGTCATCCTCGACACAGCCGGCCGTTTGCACGTGGATGAGGATTTGATGCGGGAGGTCGAGGCCGTGTCCAAGGCTACGTCCCCCCATGAGACGCTCCTGGTCATGGATTCCATGACGGGCCAGGACGCCGTGCAAAGCGCCGAGGTGTTTTCCAAGAGGCTCAGCCTCACGGGATTGATCCTCACCAAGCTTGATGGTGACACCCGCGGGGGTGCGGCGCTTTCCCTCAGGCATGTGACGGGACAGCCGATCCGCTTCCTGGGGATGGGCGAAAAACTCGACAAGATCGAACCCCTGCACCCCGAGCGCCTTGCGGGCAGGATCCTGGGGATGGGTGATGTGGTGACCCTGGTGGAAAAGGCCCAGTCGGCCATTTCCGAGGATGAGGCTATGGGTCTCATGCAGAAGATGGTGTCGGGGAAAATGGGGCTCGACGACCTGGTGAACCAGATGCGCATGATCAAGAAAATGGGACCCCTCAAGAGCGTGCTGGGCCTCTTGCCCGGTGTCGGATCGATGCTCAAGGATGCCGACTTGGAGCAGGGCGAGGAGGAGATGGCCCGCCTTGAGGCCCTGGTCCAGAGCATGACTCCCGAGGAGCGTCGCCAGCCCGATCTTATCGATTCCTCGCGCCGGGCGCGTGTGGCCCGTGGATCGGGCCGCAGCACCAAGGACGTCCAAAATCTTCTCAAGCAGTTTCAGGGGATGAAGCGGATGATGCGCTCGATCGCCCCCATGGCCCAGCCGGGGGCAGGGATGGACAAGGATAAGCTCCGCGCCATGCGCCGTGAGATGATGAAGCTCAAGCCCTAACGGCCTTAGGGCCGGGGTTGCGGGTTGTCGAACCCCATCTCATTGAGGGCCCAACTCACCGCTGTGCGGGTGCGGAAATCGGAGGAGCTCAGCCACCCCTTGTCGAGGATCTGCGGAACAAACCGCCTGTCTCCTAGGCATCCCAGGAGAAGGAGCCCGCTGTTGCGGATGGCCTCGTCGGATTCGCCTTCAATGAGGGTCCAGACATCCTGGGCCTTCGTTCTTTCACGGTCGGGATCCGTGGTGACAGCCCCGATCAGTCCCTCGAAGATGCGTTGGCGATCCGAGGCGCTGGAGGCCCGGGGTAGGGAGGCCCACAAGAGATTTTCGCGATCGGCCCTCGGGTGTTCTTTGAGCCATTCCCGGTGTTTGCGGGACCTTGTCACCGGATCGGTGTCTTCCAGGGAAGGCAAGCCGAGCCTGAGGGAGGTGGCATAGGCCTTTTCGCCGATGTCCTGTTCGCCACGGGTGTAGAGGGTGCAGAGTTCTTCGGCGTCCTCGACGATTCCATGGAGGCTGAGGACTTCCAGGGAGTCATGGACCTTGGTGGGGGTGCCGTCCAGTTCGGCTAAGTGGCGTTGGCGGATCTTGCGCCGGCGTGCGTTCCAGCGTGTTGAAGACCAGCCATCGAGATTGCGCAGCATGGTGATCAGTTGGCGGAGCTCCTCGATACTGTCGGTGTCGCAGGATTCCCAGAGTACGGGCACGGCGACCGCACCTTGGCCCTGGATCTGTCGTCGGATCTCCCGTCGGGCGCGCCAGTCATTGACGTCAAGGCGCCCTACGAGGTCGCGGATGACATCCCTTTGGCGCGCTTCCTCAGAATCGCAACCGGTGAAAAGGAGCAACATGGCAAGGGAGATGACAGTGAGGTGTTGTTTCATGAGAGCAATGACTCCACGAATTCTGAGGCGCGAAACAAGGTGAGGTGCTCGGGGTGCTCCCCGGTCCCAGCGTATTTGACGGCCACTCCGGTTTCGCGGGCCACGGCCAGCACGCTGCCTCCGCGGGCCGTGCCGTCGAGCTTGGATAAAAAGATGCCCGTCAGGGGCACACGCTTTGAAAATTCCCGGGCCTGGTTGAGGGCGTTCTGGCCGGCGGTGGCATCAAGCACAAGCAGGGTTTCGTGGGGTGAGGAGGGATCGCGGCGCTGGAGGGTGCGGCGTATCTTTTCCAGTTCCGCCATGAGGTTGGATTGGGTGTGGAGCCTGCCTGCCGTGTCGACGATGAGGTCGTCGATGCCGCGGGCTGCGGCGGCTTCCAGGGCGTCATGGACGACGGCCGAGGGATCCGCTCCCTCGGCATGGCGGACGATGTCCACGTGGAGCCTGCCGGCCCAGATTTCCAGCTGGTCGGCGGCCGCCGCCCGGAATGTGTCACCTGCGGCCAGCAGAACCCTGCGGCCTTCGGCCGACCAGGTGGCGGCCAGCTTAGCGATGCTGGTGGTCTTGCCGGAGCCGTTCACGCCCACCATCAGGGTCACGGTGAGGCCTTCGGAACGCCGGAGGGGACCTTGGGGGTCCGGCGGAAACAGGGACACCAGCACCTGGGCCAGTCGGTTCATGAGTTCATCGCGGTTGGCGACCTTGGGGCCGCAGGCCACCTTGAGTTTTTCCAGGACTTCCTCGGCCAACGCGGGCCCCAGGTCTGCCGCCAGGAGGATGTCCTCCAGCTCGGAGAGCACGGAGGCATCGAGTGCGATGGAGCGCGAGAAAAGCCCCCGGAGTCGCTCGCCAAGTCGGCCACGCGACGGAAGGAGACTAGGCACCTGCAGAGGCCTTCCGACGGTGGGCATCGAGGATGGCATTGACAAAGCCGGGACTGTCGGCGCCGCCGTAGCGCTTGGCCAGCTCCACCGCCTCATCGATGGCCACAGCGGGGGGGACGGGTGCCGGAGAAGTCATCTCATGGAGGCCCATGAGGATCACGATGCGGTCGGTGGTGGGCAGGCGCTTGATGTCCCAATTGTGCGAGAGTTGTGTGATCAAGGTCCCCAACTCCGAATCCCTGGCACGAACACCCTCGATCAGGGTCTGGCAGAAGTGGCGGCTTTCCTCGTCTTCCAACTGGTCGCGCAGGGTGCTCTCGAGGCCATCAAGGGCTTCCGGGCCGCGCAAGGCGGCCTCGAAGAGCAGGCGGAAGGCGCATTCCCTGCTGGCGCTCCGGCCCTTCATGCGCGCATGACCTTGAGTGTCATCATATCCACGGCAGCCTGAGCGGCTTCGTGCCCCTTGTTCCCGGAGTCGGGGCGACTGCGCTCCAGGGCCTGGTCAAGATTGTGCACTGCCAGCACACCATTGAGAACGGGCTTGCCGGTCTCGTGTCCCACCCGGGCCAGGAAGTGGGCGCTTTCCCGGACCACGACATCAAAATGCGATGTGTCTCCTCGGATCACGCAGCCCAGGGCCACAACACAGCCAATGGCCGGGTTCATGGCCAGAGTGCGGGCCGCATGGGGGAGTTCCAGGGCCCCCGGAACCCAAAGAACATCCACCTGGCCCTTCCTAACTCCGTGGGTCCTGAAGACATCAAGGGCTCCCTTCACCAAGGCCTTGGTGATAGCCTCATTGAATCTGCTGGCGCAGATGGAATACCGGAGGGTGGGGTGGGGTTTGCTCATGGGGGGGTTGCCCGAAGGGCGTTGATTATATCCCCCTCAAGGGACGCCGCCTCTGCAGGTGTGTGTAGGCGATGCCCACCGCATCGGCCGCATCATGGGAGCCCGGAGGAAGTTTCGTGCGAGTCAGCGTGGCGATCATCCTGAGGATCTGCTCCTTGGTGGCCCGTCCATGACCGGCCACGGTCTTTTTCACGGTTGCCGGCGTGTATTCCCCGCAGGGAAGTCCCCTTTCCTCAAAAGTGAATAAAACGATGCCCCTGGCCTGACCCACCAGGAAGGCACTTCGGGCATTCACCCCGTGGAACTGAGTTTCCACGGCTCCCTCGTCCGGTTTGTATTGGAGGATGAGCTGTTCGAGGGCTTCATGGAGCTTCAGGAGCTTTCGTGGCAATGTCGGAAGAGCGGCCAGGTTCACCACACCGGCGGCGATGACTCGGGGAGTGCTCGCACTTCCGTCGAGGACGCCATAGCCAGTGACGCGTGTGCCGGGGTCGACCCCCAGCACGATCATGGTTTGTGGGGTTCCCCGGAGCCGAAGATCACGCCCAGGCGCGACTGAAGGGCCCAGGAAATGAAGAGGGGTGTCATGACAGGGAGGGGCCCGAAAGTCTCAAGGTGAAATCCCGTGGGGGGAGCCAGCGAACCCTGGTTGCTCCGGCGCTTGACGGGATCAAGGACCTGGAATTGCAGGAGGGCGGGTGGTATGAGGGAGGGGATTTCCTCCGACGCCACGGGTTGCAACGTGACAATCCCTGAAGCCTGGAACAGGGATTCTGACCTGGATTGCATCGCGTTGATTGTTCTTGGAAGGTCGAACCAAACGAGAGCCTGGCCTTGATCCGCGAAACGGGTCACACCATCCTGAAGTCCGGCGCAGGCCATGGACGGCTTGGCCGATTGCGAGAGGGGAATCCTGCCCACAAGGGCCTCCAATTCGGCACGTGATGTGGCAAAGGCGATGTGTCCCGGCGTCAGGCAGGCGTGGATCTCATTGAATCCGGTCAGGATGGAACGGAGCTTGGCCATGATCACGGATGGGGCCGGACCCACGGCAGGGACTTGGGGCAGGTCAAGGGGCTTGGCCAGACGGATGATGATGGCCGGGTGCTTGCCCAGCGGACGACGTTCCAACTCAATCTGCCCCTTCCAGCGGGTCTCCAAGGCGTGAAGGGCCGGGGCCGTCAGGAGCTTGATGTGGGCCTGGGTCCCCGGCTTGACCGCCATCAACCCGGCCAAGGCCGTCTGCCCGTCCTGGCGATTGACGTAGATGAGTTTCTCGCTTTCAAAATCCTTGAACAGCTTGTCGAGATACAGGTTGTATCCCAGTTCCAGCACTTCCTTGAAGGTGTCGAGTTCCGTGGGCTTGCCTGGGATCCTAAGGTTGTTGTCAAAACGCAGGCATGAATTCCACAGGGAACCGAGATCGAGATGGAAGTCGCAGATCATTGCCGTGGAGGAAGGGGCACAGGCCGCCAGCTTCTGGCCCTGAGGCAAGTGGTTCAAGAAAGAAAGCAGGCTTTCCTCCGGCAGCCCTCCTGCGTAGACCCAGGTCAGGCGCTCCCTGATGGCGTAGCCTTCGAGACCGAGGGAAGCGGCCATGGCCTGGCACTGCTGGATCCCGATCAAGTCGTCGAACTTCATCATGGGTGAATCCACTGGAAGGGTGGAGGCGATGAGCTTGCCCATCATCTGGTTCTGGATGTAGAGATGGACGTCGTCGGCCAAGGGGTCCAGCTTTTGGGCGGCTTGGCGCCAGGTGATGGTGTCCACGAGCCTGCGAGCCGAGACACCCTCTTCTTCAGACTTGGGCTTGGTTCCGAATTCATGCACGGCGCGGAGAGCTTTGCGGAAGACGATGTCATCGTTGCTGAGGATCAGCCGTTTTTTCCAGACCCCCACAGAGAAGGCTGCGGCTTTGTCGCCGAAACGGAAATAGCTGAGACTGAGGTCGTCATCGTTATTCCGGAGCCTCGACACGGTGAAGGCGCTGTTGGAATCCTGGACGTTGAAGTAGTTCAGAAGCCTGTCGAGCCTTTCATCGAGCCAGGCCTCATCCACTTCCGGTGAGACATCGGCCACCAGTAGAAGGTGGGGGATGGGCAGGATATTGCCCTTGTTGTTGAAGCCCACGATGCCCGTAACGATTTCACCGGGGAACAGCGCGCCCGCCCTTTCAAGGCGGGCGTGAGGGGACTCCAGGAATGCAAGACAACCGCGGGTCAGGGGATCGACCTCGGAGAGCCTCTCAGGGAGGGCGGCATTCCTCTGCTCATTCTGATGCCTTGCCTCTTCAGCGACGATGCTGTCGAGGCCGGACCGGAGTCCTGTTTTCTTCATCCAACGCCAGAAACCAAGGTCTTTTCCGCGTTGCACGAGTTTACCGAGTTGCTGGGTTCTGACCGAGGCGATGGTGCCCTCGGGAAGGATTTCCAGCAGGCTGGGCCCCTGTTTTTTCTTAGCGCCCGCCACGGAGGCTGCATCCGCGGGCCTGGCCACCACAGGGCCCGGCGCGGGTTGATTTATGGTGGCCGGGTCATCGCCGCTGAACACAAACATCAGGACCACCAGCAGGAGCAGGGAGCCTGCGGAGATGCCTCCAATCAGAGCGGTTTTCTTCGGGATCGACCACTGACCAATCTTCACCATCGGGACAGTGGCAGGGGCGGAAGGCTCGGGCGAAGGAGCCGCTGCTGGTGCCGGGGAGGGTGCCGGCTCGGGGGCCGCAGAGGCTTCTGGCGTGGGGGTGGCCTCAGGTGCCGGAGTGGCCTCTGGTGGGGGAGAGGGTTCCGGGGGTTGGCTGGATTCAGCTGGCGGTGTAGTGTCCTCAGTCATCGGCATCCTCCGACCAGTCCATCCCTTCGGGGAACTCGTGATTGGAATGCACAGCCGTGATGTCCTCGTCCTCTTCAAGGGCTGTGATGAAGTCGAGGAGAGCCTTGGCTGTTTCGGTTGTGGTAATGGACACTCGCGTGTCAGGAATCCACGTGAGTTCAGCTTCCAGGGATTTCCAACCCTTGGATTCCAGCGTGCGCAACACCGAGGCGAAGGCCGTGGAGGGCCCGGAAACCGTGTGCACCCCATTCTGGGTGGTCATGTCATCCGCACCCGCTTCGAGCACGGCCGCCAAGAGATCCTCTTCAGGAACCGTGGAGGCATCGATTGTCACCAGGCAACGTGGCTTGAAGATCCAGCTGACGGAGCCGCTGGCAGCGAATTTTCCACCGGCGCGGTCGAACAAAAGCCGCACGTTGGAAGCGGTGCGGGAGCGGTTGTCGGTGCAGGCCTGCACTAGGATGGCGGCGCCTCCGGGCCCATAGCCCTCGTAGGTGATCTCCTCGGTGCCCCCGCCGAGTTCACCGGTAGCACGCTTGATGGCCCGTTCGATGTTTTCCTTGGGCATGCTGGCATCTCGAGCCTTTTCCACCATTGTCCTGAGTGTGATGTTGGCGTTGATGTCGCCACCACCCTGCTTGGCCGCGGCAATGATCTTTTTGGAGAGTTTCGAAAAGAGCTTGCCCCTCTTGGAATCCACGGCATCCTTGCGATGCTTGACGTTTTTGGCATGGGAATGGCCGGCCATGGTTTCCTTATAGGGTAAGGTAAGGTCAGAAGGCGAATTTTAACACAGATATCCCCGTTTTCGGGTGCTGTCTGAAAGGGGGCGACCCCCTGTTTCGCTATACTTTTTTGATGTGTCCGGCAATCCAGGATGGGAAAACAGGCGTGGAATCATGGAGCGGGCGGCGGATCGTACTGGCGGGGGGAAGTGGATTTCTGGGCACCGCCTTGGCAGGCCATTTTTCCAAGGCCGGTGCGCAGGTCGTGGTGCTGACCCGCCAGCCAAAGGGCCGGGCTGACGGCATCCGTGAGATGGCCTGGGATGGACGGACCGTGGGCCCGTGGCATTCGGAACTGGACGGGGCCGCCCTGCTGGTCAATCTTGCAGGATTTAGTGTCAACTGCAGGCACACCCCGGAACATCGTCGCCTGATCGTAGATTCCCGGGTGCATTCGGTGGAGGCCCTGGGTTCGGCCCTGGCTCGAGTATCCTCCCCGCCACCTGTGTGGCTCCAATCGTCCTCCCTGGCGATTTACGGCAACACGGGCGAAGCACCCTGTGATGAAGATGCCCCTCATGGGGGTGATTTCTCAACCGATGTGTGCCACCAGTGGGAGGGGGCCCTGGCACGGTGTTGCCCTAGTGGGGTTCGCTCCTGCCTTCTGAGGATCGGCATTGTCCTGGGAACCGAGGGTGGGGCGCTTCCCGTCTTGACCCGACTGACTCGCTGGGGACTGGGCGGGTCAGCAGGGAACGGGCGCCAGCACATCAGCTGGATCCATGTCGAGGACTTCATCCAGCTGGTTGATTTTCTGGCCAGGACCAAGACGGCCTCGGGCGTCTTCAACGTTGTCTCTCCAGGTTCAGCTACGAATGCCGAGTTTATGCGGACCCTGAGACGAGCTCTGGACCGGCCCTGGTCACCCCCGGCGCCCGCCTGGGCCGTGAAGCTGGGCTCCCTGTTCCTGGGCACGGAATCTCACCTTATCCTGGAGGGCCGGCGGGGTTTGCCACGGCGGGCCCTCGAGGCGGGCTTCTCTTTCAGGCACCCGACGTTGGAGGGGGCGTTGGCAGATCTGTACCCGCGGAAACCACACGTTTCGAACGCTTGATCATCCATACGGCGGCCACAACCAACAACAAGCCGGCGATGGCCTCGGGAAGATAGCGATGGAGGATGTCGCCAAAAGCCTGCCCCAGGAAATAACCGCCAAAGGCAAAGGTGTTGGCCCAAATCAGGGAACCCAAGGCGTTCAGCAGGACGAATTTCAGGGCGCTCACCCGACTCAGTCCCACGGCAATGCTCACCACGTTCCGGAATCCATAGAAGAACCGGAAGGTTAGGAGCAACCAGGTGCTGTTGTTTTCCAGCATGGCCAGCACCTTGTCGATCTTGTCCTTTTGCTTGGCAATCTTGCCCATCATCCAATCGGCATGACGGCGGGTGATGAAGAACACGGTTTGATCCCCGGCCATGCTTCCCAGGAAGGCGCTGATCATGCAGGTCCAGACATTCAGGCCGCCGCCGCCATGGGCGTCGGATTCGGCCGCCAGCGCCCCGGCGATGATCAGAATGGTTTCGCCCTCAAGGAACGTCAGGATGAAAAGAGCCACATAGGCCCAATCAGAGTGGATCAATCCCTCAAGGTATTCGAACATGGGGTGGATTCTATCCAAGTGGACAATGGTATACTTCCACCTTGTTTTGCGCTGATTGCCTTGTAAGGGCCCGAAGCGCCCTATCCAAGGAGCCACCATGAATTTCAGCGATTTGCATCTGCACCCATCCCTTTTACAGGGGTTGAAGGAGCTAGGATTTTCACGTCCGACCCCCATCCAGGCCGAGGCCATCCCTCCCGCCATGGAAGGTCGTGACCTTCTGGCTTGTGCGATGACAGGCAGTGGCAAAACCGTGGCCTTTCTGCTCCCCATCCTGCATCAGCTGATCGGCCGGCCCCGGGGTTCGACCCGGGCCCTGGTGCTCACCCCGACCCGTGAGCTCGCGGCCCAGATTCTTGAGGACCTCAACGATGTGGCCGTGCACACTCCGCTCACAGCTGCTGCGGTCTTTGGCGGTGTGGGGATGGGACCCCAGGAACACGCTTTCCGCACAGGGGCCGATGTGATCATCGCCACCCCGGGGCGCCTGCTCGACCATTTCCGCCAGCCCTATGCCCGGCTCTCCTCTCTGGAGTTTCTTGTGCTTGATGAAGCTGACAGGATGCTCGACATGGGCTTCATCCCCGACATCCGCAGGATCCTTAAGCATATTCCCGCGAAAAGGCAGACCCTGTTTTTCAGCGTCATCATGCCCGCACCCATCGCAGAGCTGACACGCCAAATGCTGAAGAATCCCGCAATGATTCAGACCCAGCGCCAGGCCGTTTTGG
>JBFWNO010000080.1:0-13038 GCA_050251015.1 Planctomycetota bacterium | reverse complement strand
AGCAATCCCATGCTGTCCCGGCCGCCGGAAACAGCCACCAGCACCCGCTCACCGGGTGGCGCGAGCCGTAGATTCAGGGGGTTCACGGACGGATTTCTGAGGAAGTCTCGGGGAGCGAACCCAGCGTCACCCTCAGACCCACAACAGCCAGATAGGCATCCCGTTGGGCCCGAAGGTAATTCAAGTGGGCATTGTCGGATCGCTCTTCCACCTGTGACAGGGTGAGGGTGGAGATTCTCCCCAGCCTGTGTTTCTGGGTTTCAGCCTTGAGGGTGGCTGTGGCACTCTCGAGGGCCTTGGCACGGGTTTCAACCACCTTGCGCTGGATCTCCACAGCCCTCTGTTTCTCCCTCACTTGACTGCGGATCTGATAGCGCAACTGTTCCTTGAGAATCTTGAGCCGGCGACGACTTGAGCGTAGAGAGGCGAGGCTCTTTTCAGCCTCGTTGTTTCCCAGGGGATAGGTCATGTTCAGGCCCAAGGTCAGGGTGATATCGCGGTCGCTGAAAATGTCACCCGATGCCCTCCCGGCATTGCTCCGGACGCCTTCCGTGCCCGCCTCGAACTCCAGGTCGAGCTGGGGCAGCACATCGCGTTCGGCCTTGGAGCGAGCATGGGAATTCGAGCTGATGTCCCGATCCAGCGCCTTCAGGTCATCCCGCTGGCTCAAGGCCATCTGCACCAGATCCTCCTCACCGAGAATGCCCTCGTGCTCGACATGGGGGATGGCCTCATCGCTGGTCAGGACGGAGGAAATGCCCTCCCATCCGAGCATCAGTCTCAGGGTGTCCTCGGCATCGAGGGTGTCCTGCTGGGAGCTCAAAAGATCGGCCTGCCGTTCCAGCAACTGGGTCTCGGCCTCCAGGACTTCGGTGTTTGAAAAACTCCCGGCTTCGTAGGCACTCCGGTTGTAACGCAAGACATCCTCGGCCCGACGCACGCTGGCGGCGCGCACCCTCTCACTCTGGCGCGCCAGGATCCAGCTGAAATAGCCCGCCTCCAGTTGCTCGCGTCTTGCCAGCTTCGTATGACGATAGCTGTCGCGGAGTTTTTCATAGGACTCCTGGGCCTGGCGGATCGCCGCCATCACGCTATCCGACCCAAATCCCTTCAAGAGGGGCTGGGTGATCGTGAAAGATCCCGACATGGAGTTGTATGGCTCGGGATCGATTCCTGGCAAATTGGTACGGGTCCGGGAATCGGTCAGGGCAATCGATGTCAGGGTTCCCGCCGACCAAAGCCGGCTGAGCGAAAGTGTCCCGGCATCCACGATGTCCCGCTGATGCTCGCGACCCAGGAGATCCAGCGGGCTTCCGGGAGCAACACGCGAACGAGTACGGGTCTGTGAAGTCCCCAATCCGAGCACAGGGTCGAAGATGCCATATTGCGAAAGAAAAGAGTATTGGCCTGCATCCACTTCAGCCAGGGCTGCCAGGAGAGTGAAATCACGCCGCTCCAGCAGTGTTCGGGCCTCCATGATATGCAATTCCTTGATGGGGACGGCATCTGCCGTCACAGCCATGCCACCCTCTTCCCCCTGCTCCTGAGCCGACAGAGATACGACACTCAAGATGGACATAAGAAAAGGAAGAGTGATTTTCATGGATGCATTTTAACCGGGGAGGCGCTTCAACCCCCCTGTTCTTTGATGGCCATTTCCAGCAAGGACAAACCCTTGAGACCGGGTTCAAGTTGACGCGCACTGGAGGCATGGGCCTTGGCCTCATCCACCCTTCCCTCACTGACGGCAATCTGACCTTGGACCCAATGCCAAACGGCCCTTGAGCCACGCCCCAACCTTTGGGGCCTTGTTTTCTCAAGCCAAACCTTTGCCGCATCGTTTTTCTGACCTCTTAGAGCAATGATCGCCAGGTTCAAGCGTGCGCTGTCGTGGTCGTCCACCAAGGAGACAGCCTCCTTGAGCCTCTCCGCAGACCTTCTGAGATACCCCCGGTTGGGGTCAGGAGTGCTCAAGTCGAGGTCCTTTTCATAGATGGCCAAGTCCACCAGGAGGTCGGCCCTAGCCTTGGGAAAGGTGGATGGTGTGGCCTTCAACGCCTCATCAAAACAGGCAAAGACCGTGGCAGGGTCCGCCTGTCCCTTGGCCATGGTTACTGCCTTGGCTCTCATGGCTCGGGCCCTGAGTTCGCCCGTGGCCATGGAAGCCAGGATCTCCTCCACCCATTCCGCCGAGGATGAAGGATCAATAGCCAGATACCGCTCGTAGGCGGCCGAAAACAATTCGGGGCGGATGGTCACACCCAAGGCACGAGTCACGCGGACGGCTTCCCGAGTCCACGCCTCAGGAGCCTCCGACCAGGGCAGCATCTCAAAGACAATTCTCAAAAGCTCGTCTGTGCGAGGCGAATCGGCCAGCAAGGCACTGCGGGCCCCCGCCAGGGAATCCTGACAGCAGATTTCTGTTTTGTCCTCGGGAATCCTGTCAGCCAACAGAAGGGCGGAACCCAGGTGGGCACGCTCGCCTTGTACAAGGGGTGAAGGAACGGATCGCGTCCACTCAAACCATTCCATGGCACTGTTCAGGTCGTCTCCATCAGCTCCCATAGAAACGGCCACCGCCCGCATCCTGAGTCCGGCCATGATTTCCACGACCTGGAGGGATTCAAGGGGGAGCGAAGGGAGTGACGCCGACAGAGCCATACCCTCTTCAACCCTCCCTTCCCAAAAAGCCGCGAGGATCTCCGTGGAGATCATCCGCCGCCTGGCGCGGGATGGGTCGGGGTCCAGGATGGGTGGCGCGCCGTCCGCGGTCACAATGTCGGCGTGCTGGGACATCATCGATGCCGGACCGATCTCCTCCATCTGCTCGGGTTTGAGTCCCATCACTGTGGCATGCAAGCGAACCAAGTCCTCCGCCCGGTGACGGATGGCAAGGGCTTCACTGATACGGCCCTCTGCAAGATGCCTGTCCATGAATCTCAACCCCTCCCAGCACTGTGCCCCAGGACGCGAGGTGGGATCCTGAAACTGCTGGCGCACATTCACGCCCACTCCACCACACAGGAAGGTAAGAATGGCCCGGGGCTGTTCCTGCACAATGACAACAGGAGGCTGCTTGCCAAATCCCTCCATGAACTTCATCCCAGCCAAGGCAACCAGGATAAAGAGGATCGCCCAGATCAGCCGTGGAGTCATGTCAGTTCAGGAATTTCATGAAGGAAGACATGAAACCACCCTCGGCTTCTCTGGCCACGCTCTTGGCACGGCAACCCAGCCTGAGCGATTCCCTCTGGTCAGCATCCGTCTCCAGCCATGAGCAGTCACTTTCAACAATCATCACTTCGGCACGGCCCACCTTCTTGAATCTCTGCTTTTCGCCATCTCCGGCCGATTCTGGAGCATAAAGGGCCATTTCCTGGCCCACCTCAATCCCTTGTTCGTAACCCGCATTGACCTTGATGAGGCGCCTGTCATCACGCATCTCCACCACGGTGCAACGAAGCGGCAGGGAATACTGGAGATGGGGACGAAGCTTTGACATCGCGTCCTGGATGGCTTTTTGGATCACGAAATCCTTGTCATCAAGCTTGGATGTAGCACTGAAGTCGTGATCCTCCCCCACCACCGTCACGCTGTTTTTGACGTCGGCCGTGTTCACATCCTTGATCTGCAGGGTCACACGCACCGAGGCATCCATGCGGAAGGATTGGGTTTCATCCTGTCCCTTTCGTTGGCCCTGAGGTGATGTGGCCGAGCCCGTCATCTGCTCCACCATGTCCAATCCATACATGAAGCATGACTGCCACACGGGCCGACCCTGCACTTTGCGGACACTGGCCCCCCCCACGGTTCCCGTGATGATGTATTCGGCCTGCAACAGGGAACCGGCCTCCACGGCCTTGTCATCCTGGCGATGAAGATCATCCTGGTTGATGGCCATCTGCTCCAGCACCTGCTCGAGTTTTTCACGCTCAACCAAGGTCACGTGATACATGTCACTGATGATGGAACAGACGTTATCGCGCAAATGCGCTCCGGTGTCACCCGGCACGCTGGCATCGGCCGTAAAACTCAGGACGGCCACCCTGCGGTTGGGTGGAAGTGTGGCTGCCTCCGAGGTGAAACCGTCAACGGCCACCAGATCGGCCGGAGTCTTCTCGTATTCATAGGGACTGTCGGCGCCGCACCCCGCCAGGACCAGCACACTCAACCACATTCCACCTGCCCATGACACACACCTCATGCCTGCCCTCCCCACAATCTTGAAGCCAGCCTCCTTGCAATCTCGCCCTGCATCACCTTCACCGCCTTACGGAGGGAAGACTGGTGCGCCGAAGCCTCGTCACCAGACTGGCTGACACGGCTGGAGGATTCGGGAACAGTGTATGAGACAAGAATGCGGTTTTCACTCAGGTCGACAATGTCGACTTCTAGATCACACGCGGCCGTCAGGAGCACCCTGGATCCGGCTTTGGTGGCGGACAGGGTCCTGGGCCGGGCCTTAGCCAGGACAAGATAGCGGGCTGATTCCCCGGCAGAAGCCCTCCTGGACGGGCCGTCGGCCTGGCGGTACCAATCGATATCGCGGGCCACGGCACCTTGGTCGATCACGGGAATGTCCATCAGACCCAGCACATCCCGAAGCCCTTCCTTGAGGGCGTCCCGGCCGGGTCCTTCCGACACCATCAGCATGCGGATCCCAGCGAGCAGTTGCTGCCGCTCGGCCTTCATCGTCGCACCATCGACAGGGCAAGGGTGCGGAGAACGCCCTGTCAGGACCTTGTATTGGGCTGCATAGGCCTCCCTTTCCGCCAGGACCTGCTGGAGTCTTCCTAAGGACAACAGGGCGGCATCGGTCCGCCCCTGCTCACGGGCCTCTTCAAATCCGGCCCACAAGGCTTTGGCCTCGGCATCCCCCGTGCCCATCTTGCCTGTCAGGGTTGCCGCCATCTCCTCACGATTCAAGGCCACCAGGCAATAATGCAGACCCTGGGATTCATCGGCCCAATGGGATCTCACCGGCACGTTGTCAAAAGTGAAACTGCTGCGCGTCACGACCTGCGAAACCAGCGAGCTGTTGTCGGCCACATTGTGACCGTCCGGTCCCAACGACATGAAGCTTTCGCTCAGGGACTTCACCCGACTCTCCACGGTGACCTTGAATTCACTGGACAGCGTGGCCAGGGCCTGGGCGTGGGCCTCCTTCAGGCTTTGGGGCCTATCCACCCTCAAGGCGGCGGTGCCCACCGCCGTCATGAATCTGGATGAAGGATATTCGGGTGAGGCGAAGGTGTCGACCCAGGCAGGCCTGGGTTCCCCGGCAGACCCTGCGGCGCAGGACGCCGCAAGGACCACCAGGGCGAGGGCCTTCTTCATCTACCGGAACGCATCTTCCTCAGCTCTTCAACTTCCTTGTTGAGCTCTTCCTGACCTTGACGGGCGTGATCCTTGATTTCCTTGGCGATGACATCGGAAATCTGGCGCTTCATGCGCTCAGCGACGCCATCAAAGGTCATCTTGATGAGCACATAATAGTCACCGGTGGCCTTGTCTTCCCAGGCATCGATTTGGCGGGCGCCGATCAGGCTCTCGTCAACGATGACCTTGGTGGCACTGGTGAGATTCGATTCATCGATCGGACCATCCGTGAGGTTGCTGACGGCCGAAGCCCAGCTCTTCACGCAGCTTGATACCTGCTGGTTCAACACCGCAGCCAGGTTGGAATTGGCATCCGCTTGGGCACCCTTGGCCTTGAGCTGGATGTTGTTGGTCCCTTTCCCTGAGAAGACGCCGACACCGTAGAAGTGTTCGTCTTCATACCCCCCCGTGCGCACCCAGACAGGGCGGTCATCCGAACGCAGCGGGTCGGTACGCTCTGGTTCGCCGCAGGCTGTCAGGCTGGCGATCATCAAGAACATCAGAAACTGGGTGATCAGGCGCATGGTTCCTCCTATGGGGTGCGGAAAAGGCCATATTTTATCGCATTTTGCAGATTCCATGGCCCCCTCACCCAATTGATGGAGACGACCATAAGGCCCCATCAGGGGGACTTTTTTTGTTCTCCAGGCTGAAAACATACGATTAATGGGCTCCTGGGGGTGAAATCTCCGCAAGCAAACCCCGATCGAGGCCGCGCGACATGTCCTCCAGTGTCTCAAAATAATAAGGCCAGCCCCTCGTGTTGGGAGACCGAACCTGGATGGCTTTGATGCCCACCTGTTCGGCTCCAGCGATATCCGCATCAAAACTGTCCCCCACCATCAGGCATTCATCCTTGCTGGCATCCAAATCGCGAAGGACATGATGGAAGATCGAGGGATTGGGCTTTTCGTACCCGATGAGTCCTGACGTGTAGACTCGGTGGAAATAACGGTCCAGATTGAGTTTCCCGACCAGACCCTCTAGCTCGGGCACGTGGTTGGATAACACCACGTTCTTGCAACCCAGTGCCATGACTTTTTCCAGGACCTGCGGTGCATCGTTGAAAACCTGCCAGTGCACTTCATGAAGGTACTCACTCCTGACCGAAGCGGAAAGCCTTTTCGAGTGCACCGGATCCACCCCGACCTTCAGCAAAACCTCCATGAAATGTCCTTCCATGAATTCCCACCATGTTTTCCCTCCGAACAATTCCCCATGGGGTATTTGGGGTGAATGCCAACTGAATCCCGACTTCAGATGCTGACGGATTTCATCGATCGGAATATGAGACAGGCCATTCTTTTGGAGAAGGGAATGGAGCATTCCGCTCCACATCCCGTTGCGCATGGCAAGAGTGTTGTCGAAATCCCAAAGAACGTACCGGATGCGATGACCCGCCATCATCCGCCCCGGGAATATTCATGGACATGATAACTGCCATAAGCGTGGGTTCTGAGGATCTTCATGCCCACCCTGATGCAGACGGCATCCGGAAGTTCCATGAAGGAGGATGGATCGTCATACGTCGCGGGATTGTGCCCGACAGCGATGACACGAGTGCACCCCCTCCCTGGCAAGTCGTCAAGGATCGCCTTCAAGAAGGTGGTCGCCAGGCCCCTGCCCCTGAAGGCGGGCGCCATCACCATGCATGTCAGCCCCCACACTCCCTCAGCCAGAAAATCCTTGGGCAAACGCAGACCCTGGCTCAAGGGAGCGCACTGGCACCAACCCGCAACCTGACCCTCCACATATAGCAGATACCCGTCATGCTGGCCCCGAGCAAACATGGCTTCGCGGCAAGCCCGGCCCTTGTTTTCGTAGTCATCCGTAAGGTAGGCGGTGCACATGCAATTCGAGCCCGACATCAAACTCACGAAGTCATGGTGCGCTTTGGCCGAGAGGTACTCGATGTGGGTTGTTGTATCAGTCATGACTACGGTGGGACACGATCATGGCATGATCCGCCTTCCCCAGGTGCCGAAAGGCGAAGGCCGCCGCCAGGTCCAGGACTCTTTTTTCGATGGATGGCGACCCTGGCATCCTGGTGATTTCAATAATGCCGTAGTTGGCGCAGGCATCCTGTGGATCCATGATCAACGCCGAGGAATAATGCTCGATGGCCTTGTCCAAGGAACCCAGATGCCTGTGGGCGTCACCCAACCTGCCCAGAATGAAGATGTTATCGGGAGCGACAGCCAGCACGCGTTCCCATACAACAACGGCCTCCGAGAGCCTTCCGGCACCCTTCAAGGCATCACCCAAGCCTGTTTGGGCGATCTCATCCGAGGGGTCCACACCGAGGATCCGCGTGAAAACATCAATGGCCTTCTCAAAATCTTTGAGTCCCCGGTGACATTCGGCCAGGCCGGTCAGGAGGAACTTATTGCCCTTGTCGTGCTCCAAACCCAATTCATACAGCCCCAGGGCCACATGGAATCTTTTGGCATGGCGATGTTGATCAGCCAGCCTGCAAAAAACCTGCAAGTGATGGACGCCGGCCTTCACAACCATGGAAAACAATTTCCGCGCGCCCGCCTCATCCCCCTGACCCCAGGCCAGATCACCCAGACCCACCAAGGCAAACACATTGCCCGGTTCGATCCCAAGGGCGGATTCATAGGCTACGCGGGCCTTGTGGACCTCTCCCACACTGCGCCACGCATCGCCCAACCGGGTGAGGACCTTGAGGTTGCCGGGATGGTGCTGCAGGTAAGACTCCCAAACAGCCGCCGCCCTGGCATAGTCCCTGAGCATCCTATGGCAATCCCCTAGCCCTCGGAGGGCAAAGGGATTCGAGGGAGCCAGGGTCAGGACCTTTTCATACACACCCATGGCCTCGTGGGTCTGCCCGCACTTTCGGTAGGCATCCCCGATGCGGGTGAGCACTTGGATGTTGTCGGGCTGGCCGCGCAAAAAAGTTTCCCATGATTCAATGGCCAACCGCAGTTCCTTCATGCCCCGGAAGGAATCCCCCATGCCCAGAAGAGCAAAGGGGTTGCTAGGCTCTTGAGCCAGAACCTTTCTGTAAACGGCCACTGCGGTCTGAAAATCCTGCATCCGACGGTGGCAATCACCCACCCCTGTGAGGGCATAGACATTCCCTGAATCCAATTCCAGGACTTGGTTGAAAAGGACCAGGGCCTCCTGAAAGCGCTGTTCCCTGAAAAGCTGTCGACCCTTGCGAGTCAGTTCAATGTCTTGGCCATGCGATCGGGACATCAACGGACCCTGGGGTCGCGCTTCCAACAGATGAAATTTTTACCCGGATTGTGGTCGTAGAGACAGCGATCGCGATGAACGCAATTGTTGCAACTTTTCCCCTCGGCAAACTTCTTCTCCGGGAGTCTGGGGGTGGGCTTGTCTTTTGAGTTCTTGAACACTTTCCGCTCTCTCTGACACCATTGTACCCCGAGAACCGACAAGTCTAGGACATAGACTTTCGTGCATAGACCAAGGGGCCGAGAATCGCGAGAACGACCAACTGGACGGCCAGCATGGAAAGCAGGTGGGGTGAGAGATATGCCATCAGAGAGGGGATCAAGGTGATGCCCTTGGAGATCCAAAGGCCCACATCCGTCATGATGAAGAGCCCCATGAGAAGAAACATGGGGAGCCTGGCGTTCTGCATATCCTTCGATGAAGGAATCATGATCAAGGCGCAGGACACTGCACCATAGACCCAGAGGGCCGAAGTCCAGCCTTGATGGACACCCCCAGCCAGAGACTCCAGGGATGCCCACTGGGAGGGCCACCACTGACTCCATCCACCCGACATGGTCTGCTTGCCCCAGGGGATCCCGGTATGCCTGGCCAATTCCATCATCAGGATCCATCCTCCAAAGAATGGGGCCAATGAAATCAGGACCTGCCCGAGCGGGACCCTGGGCTTGTCATGAGACACACTGCCCCCCTCTCGTTCGAAGACTTTGACCTCATTGACCTTCGAGAGTGTGAGCCAACATACGAGGACATGACTGAGCTCATGCAGGATGACGGCTGGGCCCATGACAATCCGAAAACCTAGCCCAGGGACCAAACTTTCACCCCATCTGGCGCCCCATTGGCCGAACTTGAAAATACAGTACAATTGAGCGGCCATGGGGGAATAATCCCAAACCTGATCCAGCCACGTTGACAGATTGTTGTTCAAGTCTATATCTATAGGTATGGACTGTATGAATCGGAAGGACATGCCGAAGTCTTCACCATGATCATCATCACCAAGATTGTGTATGTCGTGAAGAAGGTCGCGGGCCTGAACACTTTGGACGACGACATGCGTAACATGCACCAACAATGGACCCAGCAAGGCGGGGGCCTGTTGGGGAAGGTCATCAAAGCCATCTCAAACATGATGGACAGCCTGCAATCCGCCTTGCAAAGTCTTGGCAGTACCCTGACAGGAACTGCGTCGATACCGGCCACAGGAGTCACGGCGGGCCTCGGCAACGCCCTTCTGCCCAAGACATTCGCCACCCTCACAGCCACACTCGGCCCCCTCGGCATGACGATGCTCAAGGCCAGCGGCATCATGGCGGTCTTTGTGGCCGGATCCCAGGTGGCCATCTCCACGGCCGTGGTGGTGGTGGATAGAACCAATCAAGCCAGGGCAGTGATCACCGACACCCTGCGTAATCCCCTCAACATCGACAAGGCCTTGAACCCTGCCTATCACGGCAAACGCGATGAACTCGCATCTGTGGGCTCACAGGCCATGACCGCATCCTACCTGGCCGCCAAGTACGGGTCCGACTACAAGCAAAAGCCCTTCATCGGCTACGGCAGCGACACCCTGCCTGAACAGCGCTATACCCTTCCCTCTGATTTGGATGCCTTGGAACTGGATCGGCGTCGTCAGTTCCTGCTGGACCAGGCCCTCAGGGACAGGCAAGCGGCCAACGACTATCAAATGCAGCGTGACCGGAGACTGTTTGAAAAGGACATTGGCCAGTTCTTTGTAGGCTCCATCATTGTGCAGACCCCTCTGATCTCTGAAAGCGGCCCGCACGGAGTGGAATTCGCCGAAACCCGCTATCGAGAGATTGACACTCTGGTCACAACCATCACATCCGATGTCGCCCACCTGACGGTCATCGAGTACGTCAACACCATCAATGGCAAAGGCACCGAAGCCTATACTGAGAATATCAAGGAAATCATCTACGGCGACACCACCGTGCGTTATATCTTCTCAATTTTCGATGGCACCACCAACGTCGGCCCCAAAACCTATGTCAACACCATCAGCGATGACAATCGGACGAGGGTCGTATTGCGAGCTGCCGACCAGTACATCGAGAAGATCACAGGCGCCAGGGGCCCAAGGTTGACCGGCGCCAACCCCAACAGCAGTCCCGCGAGCGCCGCGAGGGTCAGCGGTTTCCGACGCTGACAACCCGGGGAGGCACCTCGTAGATTCTCACGCTTTGCTGGCCGGCCCCTTCACCATATTCAAGGGTCTTCACACAGGGCCAAGGCACCTGGTCAGGATCCAATAGCCACGTTTGTGAGGGACGCTTTGAGCGGAGGAACCTGGAATCAGCCACCACATAGGCGATGCCACCCCTGTTGACCCATTGGACAATCTCATCCCTTGTGCCTGTTGGCAGGCGCCACCAATCGCGACGGGCATGATAGGCCACGGAACCCTCCCGCGAGAGGATGGCACCGGCATTCGCCACCACACCCGCCTCCTCATTGGAAAGCCAGTCCGCAGCCATCCTCAATTCCAGGGGTTGCGCCTCCGGATGCCGGATGTGATAGGCCCCTTCTCGAACCTGGAACAAGACCCATGCGATCAACACCATCGGCCCCCATCGATTCAGAGAAGGCAACGACATGGAGCCCACCAACAACCATAATGGCACTGAAAACGACAGGTAGCGTTCCCTTGGGCCCAGAAAGGCATAAGTCACCGTAAAGGCTGCGGCCATCAAGGCCAATCGGCGTGAAAGGGGCGACTGAGCCAGAGCAACCAGCACCATCAAGACTCCGACGAACCCCAATTGACCCGAAGCAGTGAGCTCCATGAATTGCCAGGCCATCACAGCGGGCAGGCCCGTGACGCCCTGATTTTCCGTCTCTCGGGCCCCCGCCTGCTCCGCCCTGTCACAATCCGCCGAAGTGAAGGCTGGCATGGAGCGCCCTTCAGCCGCCATCTCACGCCACAGCGTCGTCCCTGCTTCCAACAGCTGGTCCTCCCCCACCGGAGGATAAAGCATTGAAAACCTTGGCGACGGCATCCAGACTCCATGCCTGACATGGGTCCAGTTCACCAGGATGGCCAGTACAAAAACGCTGGCGAGCCCCACACTGCGCCAGGCAGGCATCAGCGGACGGCCTTTCAACACCATGGGAGCCAGGGCATAAAGAGGCATGTAAAGCAGTGTGTCAAATCTTAATAAGGACAGAAGGAGGAGGAGGGGAAAAATCCATTTGAGCCTTGGAGTCTCAGCCAGGAGCTCTCCCAGCAACAACAGATGGAGCGCCACAAATGGCGCATCTGGTAGTCCTTGAAGACCGTAACGTTCAAGGGCATGAGAAAAAAGAAGCATCAGCGCCGCTGGAAAGGCCGATGCAGTCCCCATTGTCCTTCCCAGTCTCCAGAGCGCCAGCGATGCCAACACCAGGCAAAGGGATTGAAAGACCGTAATCCACGGGCTCATCCATGGCCCCAAGAGGCTTAACAGCCATCCAAAGAGTGGAGGAACATACAGGGTCGTGGCACCCAGGGCATCGCCATGAATGAGGGCCTCTCCAATTCTGGCGTAATACCAGGCATCGGCATCCCACACATGAAAAGACATGCCCACAGCCATCCTCCAACCGAAGGATAGGCACGCGGCAAGAAAAAAGAGGCGCCCTTGGGTCAGGCTGAGCCGCCCTGGTTATCCTGAGAGCCCCCCGTACGGATCAGCACAGCCCCGGCGATCATCACAAGGATCATCAACACGAGAATGGTGGGAAGGTGGGCATTGTAGAAGTGGAACAAATTCACCAGCGTGCGGAAGATCCACTTGCCAAACCCATACAGGACGGTGGTCACGAACACCGCCAATCCAGTGAGGAACATCACCCAACCTAGTTTTTCCAATGGTTTCATGACAGATTCTCCTGTGTGGCTGTGAGGTCATCATAGCATTCCCTGCGACGGATGAGGATGGGAACGCCATTCTGAACCATAACTTCTGCCGGAAGTGGCTGTGAATTGTAGTGGCTGGCCATGCTCATCCCGTAGGCTCCCGCCATCCCCAGGGCCAGGATGTCCCCGACCCTGGGCTGGGGGATGTCACGTCCATGGGAGAACAAGTCGCCGCTTTCACAAATGTTTCCGCAAACCGCCGTAAAACGGGTGCCCCGGGTCATCCCTGTGGCATTGAAGATGGGGTGATAGGAACGGTAAAGGGGGTGTCGGATGTTGTGGTTCAATCCGCTGTCGGTTCCAGCAAACCACATGGAAGGAGTGCTCTTGATGGATTGAACGGTCATCAACAGGTAGCCACTGTCCGCCACGAGATAGCGACCTGGCTGAAGATGGAGTGAGAGCCTCCCCCTTTTCTGGGGATCTCGAATTCTGGATTGGAAAGCGCTCCATGAAGCCGTCAATTGACGGCCCCATTGAGCCATGTCGGGATCCCGGTCTGCCGGTGCATAGGC
>JBFWNO010000079.1:0-13043 GCA_050251015.1 Planctomycetota bacterium | reverse complement strand
CTTCAATCTCAGGAAGATCCTGAGGGCTATCCTTTTTTGGCTCGATTTTCTACGGGCCCAATTCCAGCATTCACTGCCTTGTCCAAGGCTGGTTTCAGTGCTATGAGACTTTTTCAGGGCCGACTAACTAGTGTTGTCTGGCATGGGGTGAAATTCTTCTAGTGATTTGGTGTGGAGTTTGAAAGTTCAATCGCGCGGGCTTTAATTCGATCAACTTTCAAGCACTCATTCCATTCGCCGATGCTTTTATTGCAAACAACCTCCCAAATTGCTTTCACAAGAACATTGCTAATTAACATCCCGGCCTTTTCTGAGCCATAAACCGCAACCTTCCCCACATCGAATTCGCGGCAATTGTCAGCAAGGTAGTTCAGAGCGAATGCGAGATCGCTACCCCTGGTTCCCATTTTTGTTTTTCCGTACTTTCGTTCTATGTAAGTGAACACCATAACCACAGTGCCTTCAAAACCTCCTTGCTCGCCCCCCTCAAGAAATCGATTGAAATGAACTTCATCTGCGGCATTGTGGAAATCGTCCAAAAACTCTTCGAATGGATAGCTACAAGTTTCTGTATGAGGTTTTTGGTTTGACATAAAACACCTTTATATTTGGCCTTAAACTTAATTCCATATTTAATTTTACATCAATTCGAATGGATTGCATTCGAGCCTTGTGGAGCGAAGCTGGGAAGGCTCATTAGCATTTCTTATCTTCCATCTTTAGAAAGCGCGAACATTCATCTGGCGATTGAAATGCAACACCCAAGAATGATGTTCTCTCGTAAAACGTTAGTGTCCAATAAGATTGAATCCCATCTTCATTTAAAGCTTTATAACGGTATTTGATAACATCTTCGTCAGTTACACCCAGAGCAAGATCATCGAGAGCCGGTGGGAAATTAAACAATTGGATTGCCACCCAGATTGATTGGTCTGAAGCGATGGTAGCTATGCCGTGATAATGGCTTAATCCTCGAATAATCTTGTGAACAACTCGAAGGACACGGACATCTTGATCAGGATATATCATGTAGCGCTCACCCTCAGGCCTCTGAATTTTCTCAGTATGTAAATACAATTGGCGATATCGACGAAGCCCGTCTTCCAACTTGAAGCTTCGATTAACCTTCCCCTTCCACAATTCCATTACCGCTGGATTTTCTTGCCCAGAGATCAGCATGACATTCCTGAAATGTGGTTCGTCATCATCCCAATTTCCTCTGCAACATTCACAAACTGGGACAGTAATCCGCTGGATTTTTGAGCTCGCCTTAGATTCTGGATACAGAGCTTTTGATATGACATGCTCTCGGGAATATTTCTTATCTTGTTGGCCACAGTATGCGCAAGTTGTCTTCATACATGGCTCCAATTTATTCACTATCCCTTATTGGAATATTTTACTTCTATGGATCGTTCTCAAATCCTCGCACGAAGTATGCTACCCCCACCAAATTGGCCACGTTTCCCTCTCCGCCCCAACCAAGCCCCTCCACGCCCCAAACACCGACCCAAGCGCCCCGCCCCAAGGGCAGACCCCGGATCGGGGCTCCTAGCGGCTATACCGGGCGTACACCCCGGCCTCGGGGCCAAAGGGGCGGGCTGTTTCGAGCCACCAAGCCTAGAAAGGCCTTAACCCCCTTTTCCCGCCGGGAGCCCTTCCCCGAAAACACACCCTGACAGAAAACCAAGTGAATTGATTTTGATGGAACCTGTCTGACGAAGAATCAAGCTGTCGTGGCAGTTCCTTCAGGTCTCTATGACAAGAAGATCGTGGTTGAGGAGGCAAAGGATCAGTAGAGTGAAAGTGGGGAAGGAATTTCGCGGGTATTCCAATAAACTATGGGTATGGCCCGGAATCAAGCGATGGTCTTGCCCTTGTTGGAACGGCTGTCCACCTTCAGCGCCATAGACACAGGCTCCCTTGCCACATAGTGTGAGCCTGATCACCACCATCTCTGCGGCCTTCGGGCTGGCGCTGGTGCTAGGATTCGTCGCCGTGCGCCTGAGGTTACCAGCCCTCATCGGATACCTCCTAGCCGGGGTCATCATCGGCCCAGCCACTCCGGGTTTTGTGGCAGACCTCGAGCTTTCAAGTCAACTAGCCGAGATTGGCGTGATGTTGTTGATGTTTGGCGTCGGGATACATTTTTCGATCGAGGACCTGCTGTCCGTCCGCAGGATCGCCCTCCCCGGCGCCATCGCCCAGATTGTGGTGGCCACACTGATGGGCCTTGGGACCTCCATGCTCTGGGGTTGGGATCTGGGCGCGGGAATCGTGTTCGGCTTGGCTCTCTCCGTGGCCAGCACCGTCGTACT
Organism: Planctomycetota bacterium; assembly: GCA_050251015.1. GTDB lineage: Bacteria > Planctomycetota > JBFWNO01 > JBFWNO01 > JBFWNO01 > JBFWNO01. The sequence continues at coordinate 10,725 of JBFWNO010000079.1, read as the reverse complement.
TCTCCGGTCGCTCGAGGACCGAGGTGTGCTCGAATCCATCAACGGCCGCATCGCCGTAGGCTGGCTTGTGGTCGAGGACCTGGTGATGGTGCTGGTCCTTGTGCTACTACCCTCCCTTTCCACATGGCTAGGTGGCCCTTCTGGTGTGGGGTCCGGCCCGGATCTTCTCCCGGCACTGGGATCCGCTCTCGGACGCGTCTTCCTTTTCGTCGCCCTGATGCTCCTGGTCGGGAAGCGCCTCTTCCCTTGGATGCTCTGGCAGGTGGCCCGCACCGGCTCACGGGAGCTTTTCACCCTCTGCGTGATTGCTACCGCTGTGGGTATCGCCTATGGCGCCGCCGCGCTCTTCGGCGTCTCCTTCGCGCTAGGGGCCTTCTTTGCCGGGATCGTCATGAAGGAGTCCGCCCTCAGCCATAGGGCCGCAGCCGAGTCGTTGCCACTGAGGGACGCCTTTTCGGTGCTATTTTTCGTGTCGATGGGGATGCTCTTCGACCCAGGGATGCTTTGGCGCGAACCTTTCAAGGTTCTTGAAGTCGTAGCCATCATCATTGTGGGGAAGTCCCTCGTGGCCTTTCTGCTTGTATTGGCCTTCCGCTATCCGCTCAACACAGCGCTCACGGTGTCGGCCAGCCTGGCACAGATCGGCGAGTTTTCCTTCATCCTCGCGGGCATGGGCGTCTCTCTCGGGCTCCTGCCGGTAGAAGGGCAGAGCCTCATTCTGGCGGGCTCCCTCATCTCCATCGCCGTCAACCCTCTGGTCTTCGATGCCGTTGAGCCCCTCCAACGATGGATACGTTCACGCTCTAGCATGGCCCGTGCCCTGGAACGTTCTGATGACCCTTTGGCCGAGCTTCCAGCCACTGTCGATCCCCACCGCCTCACCGGACATGTCGTCCTTGTGGGTTATGGCCGTGTCGGCAGGCACATCGGCGAAGCCCTATCAAAACAGGGCGTTACCTATGTCGTAGCAGAGCAGAACCGGGAGATTGTCGAGAAATTACGCGCGGCCAGCATCCCGGCGGTGTCCGGTGACGCCTCCGATCCATCGGTACTCATCCAGGCACATATTGCTAGGGCACGGATGCTTGTGATCGCCTCCCCTGACGCCTTCCTGGCCAGGAAAATGATCGGGACGGCCCGCATGCTCAACCCCGGCGTGGAAAGCGTGGTACGCAGTCATGGCGATGACGAGGCCGCGCTACTGCGGAAAGAGAGGGCCGGACATGTCTTCATCGGGGAGGAGGAACTGGCCCTCAGCATGGTGCGCCATGTGCTCGGAAGGGTTACCGATGAGTCTGGGACGCGATGAAGGGCCTTAACCCCCTTTTCCCCCCGGGGGCCCTTCCCCGAAACGGCCGAACCGAAACTGAGTGAATTGATTCTGCTGTCTTTCTGTCTGACGAAGAATCAAGCTGTCGTGGCAGTTCCCTCAGGTATTCAATTCCATCTGAAATGAAATCGAGTGCATATTGTTTTCATGTGTCCGACTCCGACTGGCACGACAGGTTGATTATGAGTCAGTCCTGCCTGTCCTATTTTGTCCAGTCCGCCTAAGAAGGTCTAAGACGCCCAAACGCCCCAGACACCCGCGAAAAGAGCCTCTTAGCGTTTTCAGCGCGATTCAGCGCTTCAATACATTTCTGCACCTGAAGAAATCATGTTTTCAGATGAACTGATGAAAATTCATTCGGTGAGTTTTCTGACAAACCCCGACAGGGCCTGACAAAACCTGACGCGGTTTGACGCCTCACGGCGCTCTCCAGGCGCTCTAAACCCCAAAGGTGTTGTTTTGCGTTTTCCCCTACCCCTGTCCTAGAGCCGGGTTAAGGAAAACGACAGGGGGGGATTCGAACCCCCGGACCCCTTGTGGGGGTCACACGCTTTCCAGGCGTGCACGTTCGACCGCTCCGTCACCTGTCCGCTTCTGAACCGAATGTGAGACGCGCGAACGCGGGGGAATTTTAGCTGATTTCAGGCTGTGAGCGGGTCCGGAATCCCGGCCTCTTTGAAGCCCTTGGCCCTGAGTTCACAGGCCACGCAGACACCGCAAGGGGGGTGCGCCCCGGCATAGCAGGTGTGGGTGTGGGCCAGCGAAGCCAAGCCCCCCAGGTCCTTGAGGAGAAGCACGGTCTGGGCCTTCGTGAGGTTCATGAGAGGGGTCTCGATGCGGATGTCGCACTCGAGGCCCAGCTGGAGGGTCTTCTCCATCGAGCGCATGGTGTTGTCGCGGCAGTCGGGATAGCCCGAGTAGTCGGTTTGGCAGACGCCTGTCACCAGCACCCCGCACTCATGGGTGTAGGCCACGGCACCGGCGGCCACGAGAAAAAGAAGGTTGCGCCCCGGCACAAAAGTCAGAGGCAGTCCGTCGTCGCCCAGCTTCGCGCCATCGGCGGGATCCCCCTCCCTCCGGTGGGGTGAGTTGCGGTCGTGCTTGGTGTTCTCCAGCAGGGTGCTCTCGGAAAGCCCCCCCAGCGGCAAAGAGATCTTCTTCCAGGGCACCTTCATGGATTGAGCCAGGGCCTTCGCGCAATCGAGTTCACGCTTGTGGAGCTGGCCATAGTCCACACTGAGGGCCTCGACATGCTTGTATTTCTTCAGGGCCCAGTGGAGGCAGGTGCAGCTGTCTTGCCCGCCGGAAAGTAAGACAAGGGCGCGGTCGGAAGAAAGGCTCTTCAATGCCCCTCCGCCGCCCCCCACACCTGCTTGTGGAGTTGCAACTGCATCCGCACCGGAAGGTTATCCGCCACCATCCACTCCGCAAGCTGGGCGGGTTCCAGGCCGGGGTGCGAAAGCTCGTGGCCCTCGCGGGGTGCCACGGGGTGGGCAGGCGTGAGCCACAAAGAAGCCTTGCAAGTTTTCAGCGGCCCTTCGATCTGGGCCTTGATCCAATCGTAATCCTCCCTGGAGGTCAGCACGCACTTGAGGGCGTCGGTGGCCTTGAGCCGTCCCAGCTCGCCCCAGGCCTGGCGCCGTTCCATGGCACTGCCGGGAGCCTTGAGGTCCATCAGGATCTTCACCTTCGGGGGCACCTCGCCCACACTGCGGTGGCCGCCTGTTTCCAGCTCCACCTCCAGGCCCTCGGCCACCAGGGCCTCCAGGAGTTCGGGGCAGGATTCCTGTTCCAAAGGTTCGCCTCCCGTCACCAACACCAACGGCAAGCCCCTTTCCTTCACACGGCGCACCACCTCGGGGACCCCGAGGGTCTCGCCGCCCTCGAAGGCGAATTCGCTGTCGCACCAGCGGCACCGAAGGCCGCAACCCGCCAGGCGCACCAGCACGCAGGGGCGGCCGGCGCTGGGGCCCTCCCCCTGGAGGGTGGAAAGGATTTCCTTGATCTGAAGCGTTGCGGGCATGGGGTGATTATAGAATGGGAACATGATCCACAAGTTCTGCCCTTATTGCGGGGGCGCCCTTGAAACCCGCCGCCCCCCCCTCGACACCAAGGACAGGCTGATTTGCACGCGCTGCGGGCAGATCCACTACCTCAATCCCAAGCCCACGGTGAAGGGCGCGGTGATGAAGGAGGGCAAGATTTTGATGGTGCGCCGGGCCGAAGAGCCGGGGATCGGCTCCTGGGATCTGCCCGGAGGTTACCTTGAATGGGGCGAGGATCCGGAGCCGGGGCTTGTCCGCGAGATCGAGGAAGAGGTGGGCATCAAGGTGGAGATTGTGAAACTCGCCGGGGTGTACCAGAGGGTCTGGGGTGTGGCCTCGCACAACATCTCCATCCTCAATCTTGCCTATCTCTGCCGCTGGGTTTCAGGTGAGGCGAAGCCTTTGCAACTGCATGAGCTCGATCAGGTGGTGTGGGTGGATCCCAAAAGCCCGCCGGGGCGCGTGGGGTATGGACACTATCAGGAGTTGATGCGATTGATCGGATGATGATGGCTCTGGGTAGGGGCAGGGCTTGCCCTGCCCGCACCTGAGGGTGGGGCAAGCCCCACCCCTACCATGAATCCGTCAAGGATTGTTGGAACTATTTCAACTCGGAAAAGAACGCCGAAGGCCCGCGATTGAACAGCTCCATGAAGCGGTGCTCCAGCACAAAGGCCTCGCGTTCGTCGCCGCGCCGCGACACCTTGAAGCCGCGCACGCCGGAAATGGGATGGATCATCGGGAAGATCTCAAGCTTCACCAAATCTCCGGGGCAGTGGAACACCAGGCTCAAGGGTCCCCCCACATCCATCATCGGGCTGGAGAGCCCGAGCGGCTCGTCGACAGGAAGCGCCGAGAAGTTCTGGATGAACTCCTGCACCTTGCCGTTGTCGAGCATCATGTCGCGGCACATCCAGTTGCGGCCGTCGAAGCGCACATGGTGCTCCTGATCCCCGATCCTCCAGTAGAACTGAGAGGGGAACTTTGTCATGCGGTAGAGGAAGGGATCCACCCAGCGCTTGGATTCCGTGCTCATCTGCCGCGCCAACGAGGGTTCGAGCTGGTAGACCTTGGGGTCGCCGCCGAGCTGGACGTAATCCGTGTCTGCCGGCCCTGGGGCGATCTTGAGTTCCCACTGCTTCGAACCCGATGCCATCAAAATACGGATCGCCGGAGTCTGGCCCACCTGGCATTCCTCGGCGCGCTCGGGCGTCTCGCCCACCACGGGCCCCGGGGCATAGCCGGCGATGCGAGCAAGCAAACCCTCCACCACATGCGAGAGCGCGGGGTAACGGCCCTGGTCGGTGAGCCTCCAGATGCCGCCCACCTTCTCGAGCCCGATGCGACCGCCCTGGGCCTCGACGACCTCGAGCTTGTCCACCCCGACGAACTCCAGCGTGGGGCGCAGGAAGGTGCGGGCATCGTGGCGCGAGACCTCGGAGGGCATCATCAGCCATGCCACCTGCCCCACCAGGGCCACGATCAGGGCGATCTCGACAACCCGGCGGTTCATGCGGGCCTCCTGCGGCGGCGCCAGCTCCACAGCCCGACAAGACCCAGGAGCAGTCCGGGCACGCCCAGCGAAAGAAGCTGGGCCCTGCGGCGGGGCGCGGCGTCCTCGGAAAGCGGGCGATGGCGGGCCTGGCGGCTGGAGACCTTGAGGATGGCGTCGTCGCCGAAGCTCCAGTCGACCAGGTTCTTGAGCAGCTGCATGTTGCTGCGGTACTGAGTCTGAACCGTGTCGCCGGGCGCGCCACGCAGGGGTGCCAGATAGAAATGGCTGTTGAGGAAGTCGGCATCGGCCACCACGGCCACGCGGGTGGAGAGACTCGATTTGCGGACAAAGTCTTCCGTGACGCCGGGGGTGTTGTAGTGCTGGAAACTGCCCTCAAGGAGCACGCCGTAGAGAGGATCCTTGAGGGCGTTTTCCTCGACCTTGGGCAGGCTGATGTTGCCGTCGATATCAAAGGGGTCGGTGCGGTCGGCCGTGATGGCGGCGTAGTGGCCCTTGGCCGGGAGGAAGGGCGTGACCCTGAGAGCCTGGGTGGAGCCCAGCGTGAGCGTGTTGGGATAGGAGAAGCAGAGCGAGGGGATGCCGCTCACGGGCAGGGAAGATGGAAGGTTCTCGGCGCGGATCACCGGCACATAGGGGCAGTCCACCATGGCGGGCTCGATGGCGGGCCTGCGGCTGACGATCACGCGGCGCGGCCAGTTCATGCGGAGGCATTCCCTGGAGCGACCCACTTCGGTGCCCAGCTTCACCCCCCAATGCTCCAAAAGGGGCTCGAAGCCACTGTCCATGGGTTGGAGGTCGAAGCGCATCTGCGAGGTATCGATCTCCTGGCGGTCGACAAAGAGGATGAGCCGGCCCCCCTGCATCAGGAACTTGTCGAGCTCGCGCACCGTGTCGGCATCCACCTTCGGGAGGCCCATGGCCACCACGGTGTCGATGCCCGGCGGCATGCTCACCAGCGGCAGGGGCAGGCGGCTGACCTGCACATCGCGGGAGAGCTCTTCCTGCACACCGAGGAAGGGGTCGAGATACGGGGGCGCACCTTCCGGGAGGGGCGGCACCAAGAGGCCCACCGAGCGGCCCGACTGGTTCAGTAGCAAAAGAATGTGGCGCTCGATCCTATCTTGCATATCCTTGGCGCTGGTGACCGAGAAGAGCTGGGGCACTTCCACCGAGATCTTGCCCTTGCCCACCAACAGATGGAAGAAGAAGGGTTTTTCCCCGGGAATCTGCCAGGCCCCGATGCCGGTGGCTTCGAGCTTCTTGCGGAAATCCTCGTCCTCCAGGCGGGCGGGCTCGATGGCCAGCGATCCCGCATGGCGGGCCACGAGATCCTTCACGGCCGTTTTCACCAGGGCCGAGGTGGCCTGGAAGCGCGGGGGCACCGGCTCGCTGATGAGGGACATGATCTTCACGCCGCCGTCGGCCTTGGCCCGGAGCAGGGCCTGGTGCAGGCCCATGTGCTGGCGGGAGAGCTTGTGCAGACTGCGGAGCACCAGGCTCTCAAAGTTTGCCAGCACCAGGCCGGTGCGTCCCGGGGTCTGCTGGACCAGCTCGCGGTAGGTGAAGGTCTCGCTCTGCTCGCCCACGCTGGTCACCACGGCGAAGTACACCAGGCCGCTGAAGCCGTCCGAAAGGGGCACCGGCTCGCGGTTCACGCCGTAGCGGCTCTCCACGAAACTGCGCTTCTCTTCGCTCACATAGGGATCGACGAATTCCACCTGCAGTCGGCCCTTGCCCGCGAGCCTGAGCTCGGCGAGCTTGTCGCGGATCAGGGGGATGAGGGGCTTGAAGCCCGGGTACTGCTGTTGCTCCGAGGCCACAAAGACGATGCGCGAGTCGTCGGGGAGGGCCATCAACAGGTCCGGGGTCTCGGCAGAAAGACCGTGGAGCTGTTCCTCGGTGGCATCCAGGCCCAGGCCCCCGCGCAGGAGCAGGATGTTGGCCGCCACCAGGTTGAGCACCACCAGCAGAAGAACGCGGCGGCTCATGAGGGATCCCGGAGTCGGCCCAGCGACAGGGCCGTGGCCGGCACCAGCACGCAGACAAAGGAAAGGTAATAGGCCACATCTGACAGGCGGACAAAGCCCCCCTCAAAATGCCGGAGGCGGGCCCCCAGGCCCAGGCTCTGGCCCACTTCCACCAGCGAGGGCGGGAGATAACCCAGGAGGAGACCCTCGCCAGGAAGCCAGAGCGCGACGCAGGTGACCAGCGAGGCAAGGAAGGCCGCCATCTGGCTCTTGGTGAAGGAGGAAACAAAGGTGCAGGCCGCAAGATAGGCACAGCCCAGCAGGAAGGCGCCAAAGTAGCCCGCCAGCACCGGACCCGGATCCAGGTCGCCCAATGTTCCGAGCATGAAGGCGGCCGGAACCGTGAGCCCGAGGGCCACCAGAAGAAGGAAGGCGCCGGAAAGGAACTTCCCGAGCACCACCTCGCCAAGGGTCACTGGCCAGGTCATCAAGAGTTCGAGGGTGCCCGAGCGGGCCTCCTCGGCCCACTGGCGCATGGCCAGCGGCGGCACCAGGATGAAGAGTGTCCAGTCGAGGTTCTGGAAGAAGAGTCGCGCGGTGGCCTGGCCCACATCAAAGAGCCCCGAGAGGCGCCAGGTGACCAGGCTGGCCACGGTGAAGGCGGCCAGAAAGAGATACGCCAGGGGCCCCTCGAACAGGCTCCGCACCTCGCGGCGGGCGACGACCATGGCGCGCCTCATGCGCGGGCCCCGGTGAGCTGGGCGAAGACTTCCTCAAGTTCGTGCTGGCCGGGCCCGAGGGTGGAGGGCGTGAGGCCGGCCGCAACCAGCTTCTGGGCGATCTCCTCGCGGCGGGCGGGAGTGCCGCCCCCGCTGACCTCGAAGCGGAGCAGTCCCCCCGGGACAGGCTCGAAGGCGGTGCAGGAGAATCCCTTGAGTGCCGCGCGGATCTTGGCCTCGTCGGCGCGGATCTCCACCCTCACACGGTGGCTCGAGCGCAGGTCGGAAGGCTTGCTGTCGGCCACCAGGCGGCCGTTGTGCACGATAAGGATGCGGTCGCAGGTGAGCTCCACCTCCTGCAGGATGTGGGAGCTGAAGATCACGGTGTTGTGGCGTCCGACCTCGCGAATCAGCTTACGCATTTCGACGACTTGGTTGGGGTCGAGGCCGGCGGTGGGCTCGTCAAGCACCAGCACGCGGGGCGAGTGGATGAGGGCCGCCGCCAGGCCGACGCGCTGGCGGTAACCCTTGGAGAGTTCGTCGATGGGGCGGCCGATGACATCCGCGAGTGAGCACTGCTCCACCACCCTCTTGAGGCTGTCCTTGGCGCGCACGCCGTCGAGGCCCCGCAGTTCGGCGGTGAAGAGAAGATAGTCGCGGGTGATCATCTCGCGGTAGCTGGGAGCGTTCTCGGGAAGGTAGCCCAGCACCGAGCGCACGGCCATGGGGTCAGCTACCGCATCCAGGCCGCAGACCTTCACCGATCCCGCCGACGGCAGAAGATTGGTGGTCAGCACGCGGATCGTGGTGGTCTTGCCCGCGCCGTTGGGGCCGAGGAGTCCCACCACCTCGCCCTCCTTCACTTCGAAGGAAATATCTTCCACACCCCGGTGGGGCCCGTACGAGCGTGTGAGGTGGCTGACCGAAATCATGGGGCGGGTATTTTACATCCCTTGGCAGGACACGCAAACCCTTGGGAAATCAGGGTTTAAAGGTGCCTCAAAGATGACAGCAACCTGTCACTTTTTCGCTTGGGCCGGCTCCTCCATCACCTTGTTGTCTTTCATCCACTTTTCCACTTCATCCCAGGCGATGGGAAAGATATGGGGGCCGCCCTTGACCAGAGCCGCATCCGTGATGGCTCCAGCGTTTGCCAGCACATTCTTGGAGGGCTCCAAACCCTTGGCCCAGCCCAGTTCATCCTGTTCGCCGATGCGCAGGTAGACGGGGGTTTTCATCCATCCATCCTTCTTGGTCATGTTTTGGGTGACAACACCCGGCACCGCCACAACCCCCTTCACGGGGACCTCCCCGCTGCCGGCGATCTGCAAAGACGCCACACCACCATTGGACATCCCGCCGATGACAACCGTGGTCGGTGAAACCTTGCCGTCTGCGATCAGCTTCTGGATCACCTTGATGACAAGACTGTTTTTGCCTTCCAGAAAGGCACCGTCGTCCTCGCTGATGGGAGTCAACAGATAAAGGTTGTTCTTCTTCGCAAAACCCTTGGCCAGGTCAAAGGCCGCTTTGGCCTGCATCTCACGGCCAGGCCCCCCACCAATGAAGACAAAGAGGGCGGGCTTCGCTTTCTTGTCCGACTTCCCGGAGGGCTCGGCCACCAGGCACCGGATCTTCTGGCCATCAAGATCGATCTCCTGCTCCTGTTTGTCGGCGGCGTAAAGACCGAAAAGGAAGCTGGCGCAGAAAAGGCTGAGGATGAGTTTTTTCATGCTCTTCATCATAGCGAGGCGGCAGAAAATCCCCCCTAATGCGCACGGTTGCCTATATGAACCTACGTTGTGATGCCCCCTACGGAAACTTCGTCAGCGCAGAAGCCAATGTGCGGTATCTGGCATGGGGTAATGTGACAAAAACAGTCAAAGGAGACCTCCATGTCTGAAAAAGGGCTGATTCCAGTTGAACGAATCGAAAGGGCCATTTTTGTATTGCGCGGCCTCAAAGTGATGCTCGATGAAGACTTGGCAGTTTTGTATGGTGTTTCCGTTAAGGTGTTAAACCAAGCTGTCAAAAGGAATGCGGGGCGCTTTCCTGAGGACTTCATGATCCAGTTGACCGAAAAGGAAGCCGCTCGTTTGAGGTCACAATTTGTGACCTCAAAGCGTGGAAGAGGCGGTCGCCGATATTCCCCCTATGCCTTCACGGAACAAGGTGTCGCCATGCTTTCAAGTGTATTGAAGGGGGAAAGGGCAGTTCAGGTAAACATTGAGATCGTGAGGGCCTTCGTCCGGCTACGCCAGCTTCTCCACTCCCATGCCGATTTGGCCCGAAAGGTTGGCCTCCTTGAAAAGAAATATGACGCCCAATTCCGCTCAGTGTTTGATGCCATTCGGCAACTCATGCAACATGAAATCGGTCCAAAGAAGGAAAAACTGGGATTTCAGCCGCCGTCATCGAAAACTCGGACAGGGAAAATCCATCTGATACGAAAATAGCCCAGCACTCTGCTTCTGATTGCGGTTGGCCTTGCGATCAAAGCGTACGGTTTGACTCGTCCTTCATCCGTCATTCCCGCGCAGGCGGGAATCCATCATGATCCCGTTTTTTAGGGGCGCACCACTGTGCGCCCCTACAAGATGACATTCCATATATTGCAGGGTCCCTCTCGCCATAATTCGATATCCACTCATTTTTTGGTGAAGCCAATTTTGGCCATGACTTCGTGCAGTGGGAGATCTTCTTTTCAGGAATTACATAGCCGACATTGCCGGAGGAGCTTGTATGGATAACAAAATAGGAATATGAAACGCGATTGATGATGATCGGTACGACGCTATATCCATCGATATCCTCGTAATGCCATATGGCTTGCTTGGCGTCACCAACGACCTCATAGACACCCTTCTCGCCAATGCAGATCTTGAGCGTGCATAAAGAATACATCCAAGGCATTACATAAGCCGTGAACACAACAGTGAAGAGGTAAAAGGCGAAGGTGTGTGGCAAGTCAGGGGTGGGGTCGAAAAATGAGAGCAGAAAAAATACAGGGGATAAGAGCAGTGCACACCAGCCCACGGACTTGACTTCTCCTTTCAATGTCTTTGGTTGCTTATTGAGATTTTTAAAATGTTTTGTCACTTCTCTTGGTTCTTCCCAACTCAGAAGAGGTTTAAAAAGTGTCCTGAAC
>JBFWNO010000078.1:0-13079 GCA_050251015.1 Planctomycetota bacterium | reverse complement strand
ACATGAAGGGTGGCCGACTTGATGCCCGCCTCCTCACCCTTCTGAACATCCTGCAAGGAGACGCGATAACCCTGTTTTTCACAGAAACGCGTGAGCATCCTCAGGAGCATTTCGGCCCAGTCGCAACTTTCAGTCCCACCGGCACCCGGGTTGATCATCACAAAACAACCCTTGCGATCGTGGGGATCGCTCAGTAGGGTGAGTGTCTCGAAGGCGGCAAATTTTCCGAACAGAGCCTCGGATTCCCTGGCCACCTCTTCAAGAGCCTTTTCATCGCCCTCCTCAGCCGCCAAGTCGAGAAGATCAAGATTGTCATTGACGCCCTTTTCCAGTTCCAGGAAAGGGCTCACAAGGGCCTTCAGACCCTTGAGTTCAGACACCACTGCCTGGGCCTTGGCGTTGTCGTTCCAGAACGTGGGCTCAGACATCTGGGCTTCCAGCCTCGTCAGTTGGGCCTCGCGCTTTGCAAGGTCAAAGTGACCCCCTGATCTCGGAGAGCTTCTTCTTCAGATCCATCAGCGGTTGCCTGAGCTCTTGGGACATGTCTTCTCCGTGTGGAACGGATTATAGAAGACACCTTGCTAGGGCACCAGCCGCTTGAGGCGCTCGAGTCCCTGGGCATTCATGGCCCTGCGCAGAACGGGTTCCAAGAGATCCATGTGACCCGCCGCCTTGAAGGCCCGAGCGGTCTCAAGAACCATCGAGAAACCCTGGGCATTTCCTTCGAGAGAGAGGATCCCTCTTTCGGCCTCCAGCGCGGCCTCCACAGGATCCTGTGCCAGGAGGAAACGGGCAAGAATCAGATGCCCCTGCGCGTAGGAGGGGAATTGCCCGACGGCGTGGCGAAGATTGGGAAGGGGTTCGGAATCCAGCAAAGCCGAGAAGAAATGCGCTGCAGGACGTGAGGGATATGCCTCCTTCATCCAATCAGCTAACTGACGGGCTTCGGATGGTTGCCCCATCATCCCTGCCAAGGTCATCACGGACTCGGCTCCGTCGGGCTCACCCGCAAAGGCCACAGCGAAACCCCCTTCGTGAAGATCGGGACCCATCACAGGCCATTCGTGCGGCAGGTCGGAGGGATCTGCCAGCACATACTTCGTGGGATCCAGATAGGCGACTTTCCAGCCTTTGGAAATCACAAAGCCCGCCAGGGGCTGCCACGAAGGATCGGCAAAGGACCAAGCCAGATGGCTGATGCCGAAATCCCGGAAGATCCTGGGCCATTCCCTGGCACCCTCGGGCTTCGTCAGGGGCGCATAGTTGTGCTCCAGAAACAGGGGCCCATACACATCCATCCGGCCATCCACAAACACCGATTGCTCCCCGAGTGCATCGATAAGCCCTCCGCCCAAGGCAAATTCGTTCAAGACATGCCCTTTCAGCCACCCCTGGCTCCGCAGGGCCCTGGCCCTCTCTCCCCATGCCTCCATGTCACGGGAAAGAACCCTGGGCTCATCCAATCGACTCATCCTCGGGATCAGCTCCATGAGATGGATGGAACCGGGCAGGATCGCCAGGAAGGCCCATCTCCAATCCGACTTTTGCCACGAAACTTCCCGGGCCAGCAGGAACACTGTAACCATCGCAAAGGGGAGCGCATTGCGCCCGGCCTGCACGAACATCACACCCAACCCCAACACCAGGAGCGCCGGCCCCAACCTGAGGGAGCGGATGTACCGGATGAAGAGAAAGGCCCCGGCAAGCAGGATGCTCCAAAGGTACGGCTGAAGCCACCCCCACTGGAAAAATTTAGGAGGCCGGAGTTCCTTGACCACATCGATATAAAGCCCCCAACCGAGTTCCGGAAAAATCACCTGCTCGATCGGGTACCAGCACATGTCGATCCCGCCACGATGGAAGGGCCAGATCACCACCAACACCACCCAGGCCGCCAGGGCACGGAAGCGCTCCGCCTTCCCTCGCTCAAGAAAGATCAACAGGAAGAACACCGCCACCGCCAGAAAATAATCCCCGTGAAGATTCGTCGCCAGGAGAGCGGTGGCCACGAAGGCCACCCAGGCTTTTCGGCGTCCGGCCACCACGGCATCCCACAGAACCAGGAGTGCAAGGAGTGCAAGGGCCGACAGGAGAAAGGGCCTCTCCAAGAACCGCGGGTGCGCCACAAAATAAAAAAGCGCCGTCAGGATCGCCGAGGCCGGGGCACCCCAACCCTTCCGCCTTGAATGCACAAAGATCAGGGCACAAAAAGCGAGGGATACGGCCAGCATCAAGAAGCGTATCAGGGAATAGCCACCCACTTGGTGTACCAGAGCAAAGATAAGGGCCCCTCCCGCCTGATGGATGGGCCAGGGTTTGCCATGGCAGGAATGGGAAAAGGGATCGGTCTCCGGCCAGGATCCATGTTCCAGAAACCAACGACCCGTGGCCACATGCCAGGCCACGTCGGGATCTTTCAGGGGTTCAAGCCCCTTGATCAGGATCAGTGGCAGACACACGGCCATGAAGGCCAGCCGCCAAGGGTTCATTTCAGGGCTTTGGGAAGCGGAAACTCCACGTGTTCGGCTGTGCGATCCAAGGGGGTGGCAAGCGTCCCTCCATGTCGTTCCTGCAACCAGGCCACCACTTCCTGCACCAGGGATTCGGGGGCACTGGCCCCCGATGTGACCCCAACATTCTCGGCACCCTTCACCCACTCGTCGCGGATGTCTGACACACCTTCCACCAGGTAGCTCTGGATTCCCTTGCGCTCTCCGAGCTCCTGGAGCCGCCGCGAGTTGGAAGAATTGGGAGCGCCCAACACGATCAGCACATCCACATCATCAATCAGCTCCTTGACCGATTTCTGGCGGTTGGTGGTGGCATAGCAGATGTCCTCTTTGGGAGGCGTCTTGAGCGAGGGAAACTTGCGCTTGAGGGCCTCGATAATATCCTTGGTCTCATCCACGCTCAGGGTGGTTTGCGTGACATAGGCCACCTGGGAGTCGGCCGGCCAATCAAGGGCCTCGACTTCCTGTTCCGTACCGATGAGGGTCATGGGGGCATCCACCTGGCCCATGGTTCCCTCGACTTCGGGATGCCCCTTGTGGCCGATCAGAATGAGCCTCCAGCCTCTGCGCTCCAGGGCCTTGGCCTCCATGTGGACCTTCGTCACCAGGGGGCAGGTGGCATCCAGAGTCTGGAGCCCCCTCTCGCCGGCGTCATTCACCACCGCCCGGGAGACACCGTGGGCCGAGAAAATCACCAGGGCGCCATCGGGCACCTCCGACAATTCCTCAACAAAGATCGCCCCCTTCTTCCGGAGATCGTTGCACACCGTGCGGTTGTGCACGATCTCATGGCGGACATAGACCGGGGATCCGAACCGCTCGAGGGCCTTCTCGACCACCGCAATGGCCCGGTCAACTCCCGCACAGAAACCCCTCACACCGGCCAGGTGGATCTTCATCACGGCATTCCGAACAGCAGATCGCGCATGATGTCCAACGAGCGCAGGAGCGCACCGCGACTCACGCGTTCATCGATCTGGTGGGCCATGGCCCCGTCTCCCGGGCCGCAGTTCACCGCGTCCACACCAAAAGCACTGAGCTGGGCCACGTCGGTCCAGGCCTGCTTGGCCTCGCGCTTAAGACCACGGCGCATCATCCAGGGCTCCAGCACCTTGTTCGTGGCGCACACCTTGCCCGAGGGAATCACCTCGGAGATCTCCACGCGGGCACGGCCCTTGGCAAAGTCCTCCATATCCTTGACGGCCTGCTCTTCGGATTTGCCCGGGGCGAAACGGTAATTCACGTTGATGCGGAATTCCGGGGGGATCACATTCCTCTTGGCGCCTCCGCGGGCCATCGTGGCGCTCATCACTTCGCGGAATTCCAGGCCGTCGAGCAAGACGGGGCGGGGAGCCAGATCCCTGAGATCCGCGAGCACACCGGCCGCCATGTGGATGGCGTTCACCCCTTCCCAGGGGCGGGCGCTGTGGGCGCTCTTGCCTTCGAACACCAACTCGGCATGCAGGCCCCCCACACAGCCGAGTTGCACGGCATTCGAGGTGGGCTCCATACACACGGCAATATCCAGATTCTTCCATTCCGGGTGGGCCACCAACAAGGGCGTCAGGCCGTTGGTCTTGAGGGGACCTTCCTCGGCCGCATAGAAAACAAAGAGGGCGTCGCGCTTGGCGCCCGGAGACACGGCCTCGGCCGCCAGTTCCAGCATCACCGCCAGGGCCCCCTTCATGTCCGAGGCTCCCAGGCCCCAAATCACATCGCCCTCAATGCGGGCCGACTGCCCGACCTGGGCCGGCACAGTGTCCAGGTGACCAAAGAAACCCAGCCAAGGCCTGCCAGGACGGCGCGGAGTGCAGGCCCACACTGAGTGACCCTCACGACCCACCTCAAGTCCCTTGATGCCACGGAGGATCTTCTCAACGTAGTCGGCAATGGCTTCTTCGGCCCCGGTCGGGCTCGAAATGCGGATCATGTCCAAGGTCGCTGAGGCGAGATCAGGCGCTGACATTGAAGTCCCTGAGGGCCGCATTGAGGGAGGTTTTCCTGTCGGTGCTTTCGGTGCGCCGGCCGATGATCAGGGCGCAGGGTACCTGGTAACTGCCGGCAGGGAAGGATTTGGGGATGGTGCCGGGAATCACCACGGAACGGGCAGGCACCTGGCCCTTGTACTCGACCGGGGTACTGCCGGTGACATCGATGATCTTGGTTGAGGCCGTGAGAACCACATTGGCGCCCAGCACAGCCTCCTCGCCGACCTGCACGCCCTCGACGATGATGCAACGGCTGCCGATGAAGGCCCCATCCTCGATGATCACGGGTCTGGCGCCGGGGGGCTCCAGCACACCGCCAAGGCCGACACCCCCGCTCAAGTGTACATGGCGCCCCACCTGGGCGCAGGTGGCCACAGTGGCCCAGGTGTCCACCATGGTGCCGGAACCCACGCGGGCTCCGATGTTCACATAGGAAGGCATCAGCACGGCACCGGATTCGATGTGGGCCCCATGGCGCACGGTGGCGGGTGGTACCACGCGCACACCGGCCGCTGCCAAACCCTTCTTGAGGGGGATCTTGTCGTGGTATTCGTAGGGTCCAACCTCAATCTTCTGCATCCCGCGGATGCCGAAGTAGGCGAGGATGGCTTCCTGCAACCAGGAATGGACCACCCAAGTGCCCCCCGACTTTTCGGCCACCCGCAATTCCCCGCGGTCGAGACCATCGATCACCGCGCTCACCGCCTCCGCAAAACGGGGCGTGGACTTGATCGAGGCGTCCGTGCGGGATTGTTCGAGGAGCTCCCGAGCTCCCTGCCAGGCGCTCACGTTTCCGTGCGCGCGAGTTCTTCGCGCACCATGTCCATGAGCGGAGCCAAGGTCTTCCGACTGAAGTCGAATGTCATCCCGGCCTGCCTGAAAAGTTCGGGCAACGGTCTCGAGCCGCCCAAGGCCAGGGCCCGGCGGTACGAAGCCAGGGCCGTGGCCCTGTCCTTGAGGAACATCGACCACATCTGCAGGGCCCCGATCTGAGCAATGCCGTATTCCACGTAATAGAAGGGTGCATGGAAGATGTGCATGATGGCGTGCCAGGATTGTCGCTGGTAGTGCTCCAATCCCTTCCATTGCACACCCGTATCCACCAATCCCTGGAGCCGGGTCCATTCAGCCGATCTTTCCTCCACCGAGCAGGTGTCCCGCGTGTAGAGCCAGTGTTGGAAGGCATCCACCGAGGCGATGGAAAGAAAAAGCTTCACCACCCCTTCAAGGTGGGCCCGCCGGGCCCGGTTGGCTTCTTCCTCGGTATAGAACACATCGAGGTGTCCGCCACCAAAGAGTTCCATGGTCATGCTGGCCACCTCGCAGAACTCCATGGGAGCCTGACGCACAAAGGCGAGGGGCTCATGGCAGGAATCCATGTAGTGGAAGGCATGGCCACCCTCGTGCAGGAGCGTCTCGACATCCCTCTGGGTGCCGGCGGAATTCATGAAGATGAAGGGCCTCCGGGACTTGTCGAAGTTGGTCTGGTAACCGCCCGGCTGCTTGCCGTGCCGCGAATCAAGATCCAGAAGCCGCTCCTTGCGTAGCACGCTGAAATGCGAGCCAAGTTCCGGCGAGAGCTTCGAAAAGATGGTTTCAACACCCTTCTCGAGGGACTGTGTGTCACCCTGGGGATAGGGCCTTAGCGGACCCCGGCCTTTTTCATCGACGGCAAGGTCCCAGGGGCGCAGGCCCCCCGTGCGCAGGAGGCGGGCCCGTCGGGCGTGTATCTCTCGTGCCAACGGCAGGCAACATTCACGGATAGACTCGGCAAAGGCCTCGCAATCCGCCGGTGTGTAGTCATGGCGGAGCTTGGCCTTCCAAAAGTAGTCGCGGGTGACCTTGAAGCCGGCTTGGCGGGCCACCTTATTCCGGAGGGCATACACCTCGTCGAAACGGGCCTCAATGGCCGCGGCGTCCTGAAGGCGCCGATCGGCGATCTGGCGCCAGATTTTTTCCCTGAGGGCCCTGCTGGGATCCTCAAGGAGGGCCCCCGCCTGTTGGAGAGTAAGGGTTTTGCCCTCGTGTTCCACAGACATTTGGCCACAGAGCTTGTCGTATTCCGAAGTGGTCTCGGCGATCTTGGTTTCCAGCTCAACGTTTTCCTCGCGGAACAGGGCGGCCTCGGTGCTCCAATCGCGCAGAAGAAGGGCATACTTCTGGTCCATGAGCTGTGCGGTGGCCGGATGGGCCAGGAACTTCTTCTTGAGGCGGAACATGGCCCTGTCCACCACGGGGGCCACGGTGGTGATGAAGCTCAGGAACCGCTTCTCAATGTCCTTGTCATCGGTATGGCAACTCTTGTCGACATAGGTCCTCGAGGCCTGTTCGCCTACGGTATCCGTAACTGCGGAAAGGTCATGGAGCCAAACCTCCCATTCCTGGGCCGTGCCGGGCTGGCGCTTCTCCAGCGCCACAAAGGCGGACTCCACTGATGCGGGGTCGGCGGGATCAAAAGTGCCAGCGGCTTGAAGGACTTGGATCATGGGCCTATTGTATCAGCCTGTCATAGGGAGCCGCCCTCCATCCCAGGTCCAATAATTTGGCGGAGGTGAGAGAGACGTCCTCAGGTCGATGCCGGCCCAAGGGATGGGTCATTCTCGAGACGGATCTCACCAGATTCGTGTTGAGCCCCCGGGCCTTCGCGGCCTTTTCCACCATGTCGAAGCGGCTCATCCTCTTGGCTCCCCCCGCATGGTAGATCCCGGGCGGTACTTCCAAGGCCAGCAGAACGGCCCGGGCCGCCGATTCCACCCACACGGGAGTGCGCCATTCATCCACGTAGCAGTTCACGGGCTGCCCGGAGGCAAGATCCTTCAGAGCTTTTGAAAGAAAATTCGGCCTTTCCACGTCATATAACAAACTCAGGCGCAACACCCTCGCCAGGGGACTGGCCTTCATGACTTCGCGCTCGGTCTCAGCCTTCTGACGGCCATACTCGCTGATGGGATCAGGAGAGGCCCCTTCGGCATAAGGCGCCTTGTGCCCGCCGAACACCAGGTCGGTGGAGGTGAACACCATGGGGATGCCGAGCTTGAACGACCAGTGGGCCAGCTCGCGGGTGGCCTCCACATTCACCTTGCGGGCCTTCTCTGGATCCCGCTCGCACTCATCAAGCCTGGCCTCTGCGGCCATGTGGATGAGGGCTGAACACTCCGGAAGCCTTGAAGTGAATCCCGGGTTCGACAGATCGGCTTCGAAAAAATCAGCCCCCTCCACTTTGGTGCGCCCCGCCACCATAAAGGAAGTGCCCTTCAAGGCCTGCCTGACTGCGGCCCCCAAAAAACCCGATGCCCCCGTGAGCAGGAGTCGCTTCATCCTAGGCCTTCGTATCCGATTCAAAGTACGGCAGAGTGATGGTGGGCGAGATGGGGATCGAACCCATACGGACTTTCGTCCACAGGATTTTAAGTCCTGTGCGTCTGCCAATTCCGCCACTCGCCCCCGGGTCAGGCATCAGGTCTTTAGCATACAGCAAAGAGGCGTGCCTCCGTCTTGACGCGCCTGAAGGTCAAGACAGGCGAATCCTTGCGCCATAGGGCCATCTTCCTCTAACCTAAGGGTGGGAGTTTGGATGAAGTCTGCTCAAGAAAATGCCAGAGACATCCTCGTCATGATCACAGCGGTGGGGCTGATCATCACCCTCACCGGCTTGGGGGCTCACCACGGGGTTGACCCTTCCATCTGCCTGGGCATCGGGGGTGTGGGTGTGACAGCCATCCTGCTCGGATGGGTGTCCAAATCGGCCAAGGCCCATCGGCGCAAATACGACTTCGAGCAGAGGGTGTTGGATTTCACGCAGCATCCCAAAGCCATGGCCAAAAGCCGCTCCGACAAGACCAGGGGCCTGGGAGCTGCCTGACCACGCGCCTCAGCGCATCACACCGATGAGTTTGTTGACGTCATCGTAGCCGGCCTGGGCCAGCACGCCAGGGAGGTCCGCGACGATATCGAAGGCGGCCGCCGGATTGCGGAAGAGTGCGGTGCCGACCTGCACCACCTGGGCTCCCAAGGCCAGGAATTCGCAGACATCCTCGGCCGAGGAAACCCCACCGATGGCACACACCGGCGTCTTGGGCAGGGCGGCACAAACCTGGTCCACCATCCGCAGGGCCACCGGTTTCACGGCGGGCCCGCTGAGCCCCCCCGTGCCGAAGGCCGTGCCGCGGCGCTTCTTGCGCCAGTCGACGCTGGTACCCACGAGGGTGTTGATGAGGGAGAGACCGTCGGCGCCGGCATCCACGGCGGCCTTGGCAATCGCGACGATGTTCGAGACATTGGGGCTGAGCTTCATCATGATCGGGGCCTTGCAACGCGACCTGACAGCGCGGGTGACCTCGGCCGTGAGCTTGGGGTCATCGCAGAACACCCGTCCGCCCGCTTCCACGTTGGGACAGGAGCCGTTGATCTCGATGATGTCGAAACCCAGGGGGTCGACTTTTTCGGCCATCATTCCGTATTCCTCCACCGTGAAACCGGCAATGTTCATGATGCTGGGGCATGGCAATTCCAGGAATCGGGGCGCCACTTCCACCAGAAAACGATCAATGCCCACATTCTCAAGACCGATGGCATTGATCATGCCCATCGGTGTCTCGGAGATTCTGGGCATCGGATTCCCGCGGCGGGCCAATGGGGTGACGGTCTTGGCCACAACCCCGCCCAACAGCGAAAGGTCACCGAAATCCTTGAGTTCCTCGCCAAACCCTGAGGTCCCCGAAGCTGTGAGCACCGGGGAATTCATGGCCACACCCAAAAAGCGCGTGCCCAGCTTCACAGCGGCTGTCACGACTGTTTCTCCGTCTTGTGGGGAAAAATCAACAGCCAGCCCACACCGATGCAGATCAGGGAGTCGGCCAGGTTGAACGTGGGGAAATGATGGGGCCCCCAATGGAAATCCAGGAAATCCCTCACAGCCGGTTCGCCCATCGGGCCCATGCCGCGGATCCTGTCGATGATGTTGCCCAGGGCGCCACCCGCGATGATAGCCCAGGGCCACAACGCCGCCCTCGTCATGAAGGTGCGCAAGGCATACACCGTCAGGGCCAGGGTGATCAAGGACGTCGCCACCGTGAGAATCTCAGGGTGCTCCGCCAGCGTCGACCAGGCCGCCCCGGTGTTCGTACGTTGCAACAGGGAAAACCACTGGGTGAAGCGGACTTCGACAATCCCTTCACGCTCAAAGAAAGCCCACATGACGTCTTTGCTGTACTGATCAGCCAGGGCGCTGATCGCCACAATGACAAAGAAGAATGCCGCGCGGCTCAGAAGCCGTTTTCCTCCTCGACCTTCTTGCACTCGATGCAGAGGTTGGTGTACGGGATGGCCCTCAACCTGGTCTTGGGGATCAGGCCGACCTTGCATTCCTCACCTTCGCATTGTCCATAATTGCCATCATCGATCTTTTGAAGCGCTGTGGCAATGTCCTCGAGTTCCTTTTCCTCATTTTCGATCAGGCCGAGCGTGAACTCCTGCTCGAAATTCTCCGTTCCCAGGTCCGCGAAATCGGAGATATCCTGAGTCGAGGCGCTTTCCTTGCTCTTGCTCAGGAACTCGTTCTCCATGCTCTTGACGTCTTTGACAATGATGGAGCGTCTCTTGAGCAGAAGATCCTTGAATTCTTCAAGCTCAGCCTTGAGGTACTTCTTCACCTTGCCCTTGGGAGCTTCTGACTTCGGCGAAGGCTTGGAGGCCTTCACGGACTTGGCTGCCGGTTTTGAGGTGGCCTTCTTGGCAGGAACCTTGGCTAACTTGGGGGCGCTTTTGCTCTTACTCATGGACGCATCCTTTAATTAAAAGGACGGCAATTTACTCACTGAGCAGGTTCATGGCAAGCACACGATCAATGTGCGGATTATGTGCGGCTAAATACCCTTAGATTCGTCGATTTTTTCCTGATAGTAATAGTACCCCCTGTAATCGTGATAGTAGTTGTACTTTTGCAGGAGGTAGTTCTTGTAGCGGATCACGTGATGGGTCAGCACGAGCCCAACAAATGGAACTTGGGCATGGCGCATCATGCCAATCGCATACTCCACACTCTGGCGCGGAGTGTGATTCATTTTCACAGCCAGGGTCACGGCATCCATGAGCCCGCCAAGGACGATGGGATCCGTGGTGGATTGACAGGGTGGTGAATCGAAAATGATGATGTCAAATTCATCCCTCAGGGCCCCCACAATGGCTCCCATGCGTTCCGAACCCAACAATTCGCTGGCCACTCCGCGACCGCGACGCGTGGGGATCACCGTGAGATTGTCTTCCTTCGAGTGAATCATGGCGTCGGCAAGGTCGGCATCACCCTGGACCACATCATCGAGTCCGCAGGTGACCTCCAATCCCAGGTAGGCCTTAACCTGGGGACGACGAAGGTCGCCATCCACTAGACACACCTTCTTTTCCGATAAACCGGCCAGGCAACGCGCCAGGGCCGTCGAGGTTGTTGTCTTCCCCTCGCTGTGCCTGCAGCTGGTGAACAGAAGCGTCTTGAAACCCTTGTGGGAGATCATGTTCACCACGTTGGTACGCAACTTTTTGAATTCCTCATCGGCATTAGCCTGAGTGCGGCACAATTCGATGTTCTCATGCCAGGTGAACCTCTCGACAAGACGCGCCTTGTCCAAAAGACTGGAATGCTTGGTGACCAGGGAGCGGCTTGGGAACACGCGCTCGCTTCCTGCTTTCGAGGCCGGCAGCGGGTCCTGCGCAAGGATTTCCGGTGAGGGTGTCGGCTTCGGAGATGGCCTGACCATTCGGGTCACGGGTGCCGGCGCAGGTGAGGCCTCAACAACCATCACAGGGGGCTCCTGCATCCGGACGTCCACAACGGGAACGGGCTCCTCGGGCAGGTCAGGCCCCTTTCGTGAGGCCCTGGCGTTTGCCTTGATGTTCAGCAGGCTCTGGTCAAGTTTGCCCATGCTCCCTCTCCTCTCCTTGAACGGCACCACCTGGACCGGTCTCTCCTCCGGTTGGGGCGTTTTGACTCTTCGATCGACGTCTTCTGACCTTCTTGCGCTCCACCCTGTCACTGCGGACGGGGAGCTTCGGGATCACCCCGATGACATCGGCATCAAGATGCCTGTGCACATCGTTGATTTCTTTGATGGAAGGATCCATGAACTCGCTGGCAAAGACCATGATGCCGCTGAGCACAATCATCAGCACAAGACCCATCCCGACATGGATCCAGAATTTGTCGGCGGGTAGCTCCGGAACACTGGGAAGGACCTTGATCGTGTATTCCACCTTGGCAAGGGCAAAGGCATACTCTTCTTCACGGCGGGCCGTGTTGATCCTGTCCTGAAGCTCCTTGACCGTGCGTTCGTGCTCCATCAACTCACTCTGCAAGAGACGCATCCGCTGCTCCATCTCGGGGACCTTGCGGAGCTCGTTGCGCAGGATGCCCTTGCGGCGGCCAAGCTCGTCGATGAGTTGTGTGAGTCCGGCAATCTCCGTTTCCATGGCTCCGGCATGATCCTGGAGGTCCTTGTAACGGGGATTGACCTGCTGTTCGCTTTCAGAAAGCACGTTTCGGGCAATACTGCTGAGGACCCCTTCCAGGGCGTCGATCCTTCGGTTCAGATCGACCACATGGGGGTGGGAACTTGTCTTGGTGAAGAGCTCCTGCCGACGCTGAACCCTCAGATCCACCAGCTGGGCCGTCACCCTGTCATAGTCGGGATTGAGCGTGGTGACCTCCTTCGCCGGGAGTGTCGGGGGCTCCTTTGAAAGCTGACTCTTCACGATTTCCATCTCGCGCTTGAGTGTGCCCAGCCTGAGCTCGGCATCATTCAGATCCTTGTAGGTCTTGTTGTAGATCTGCCTCACAATGTTCTCGGGTGGCCTGTACTGGTCGACCGTGGGCATCGGATTGGCGCCGGGATCCTGAATGTGCTGGGTCATCGCATACTCATAGCTCTCGACGTTCTCTTCGAGGAACTTTGTGACGGTCTTGCGCACGTCATTGAGCTTGACCAGGCTGATCTCCAGCTGGCTTTGCAGAAGATCCTGCGAATTGAAGATTTCGTCGTGCTGGCGCATCTCGTTGAAGCGGAAAATCATCTCGGATGCCCAGGCCACCACCAACCTCGTGAGACGGCGGTTGGAGGATGAAAAATTGATCTGGAAACCGTCAGGGATCAGGCCGCGGAAGACGCCCTTTTCCACCTGCATGTGGAATCCCTTGTTCATCACCAGGGCATTGTCTTCCGCCGACAACGTTGTGTTGTCGAGGAAGTCCGTGGCCTCCTTTTTCTCAAATCGGCCGTTGGGGGCGTATTTTTCGGCATAGGTAATATCCTCATCCGAGTTCAGGGTGGCATCATGATCCACCAGTGGGCCCAGTCGCGAATCTCCGCCCGGCACCTCGACACTTTCCATCGGATTGAAGATGTTCTTCCAGAACCAATGCGCGATGGCCATCCTGTTGCGGATAGGACGCTTGCTGTTCTCGGCTCCCAAGGGCGGGACCCAGCCTTCCTGGTCGAGGATGTGCTTGATCAGCCACCATTGATAAGTCGTCAGGCTGACCCAACGGTCCTTGTTGATGCTGTATGGAACCAGACGCCGCGAGGCGTACCGG
>JBFWNO010000077.1:0-13266 GCA_050251015.1 Planctomycetota bacterium | reverse complement strand
CCTGCTTCTACACCTACGGCAATAATCCCAATTACGGATTTATCTACAGGAAGCCGATCTTTTCGATGACCGAGAGCATCCGCATGGCCGAGGATATTGTGGCCATGAGGATGACAACCCCCTTTCAAAGTCCGTCGGATTTTACAGGCTATCTGCATCGCTGGAACAAGGGTTACGATGCCAAGGAAAGACTGGCAAACCGCGATCCTGTCTATAAGTTTTCATCCACCTTGGGAGCGACGGATCTAAACAATGCTCACCGTTACAGGGATGTCGTGCAACAGAACCGTCGAGGGCGAATCCTGGGTTATCTCCTCAGCCCCAAGCCGATGTCGAACGAGTTGATCTGGGATGATGCCCTCCCAAAATCTATCGACCACAAACTTCATGGTCTTGGAGGCAACGGCTGGCCTTATCAGCCCAATGAGTCCTTCAACATCCGCTCCATTTTTGATCTCTTCGACCCCCATGAAATCGGTTCCCGTGCTCAGTTTTCCACAGGATCGTTTCGTTTTCAATCACTTGGAATTCAGTCGTCCTCTGGCAAAAG
Organism: Planctomycetota bacterium; assembly: GCA_050251015.1. Lineage (GTDB taxonomy): Bacteria > Planctomycetota > JBFWNO01 > JBFWNO01 > JBFWNO01 > JBFWNO01. The sequence goes on along the minus strand of JBFWNO010000077.1, from coordinate 12,716 downwards.
TCAGGCTACAGCCAAGCTGACGGCGACACGCGACATGTTTTTCAGGGTGGACATCTTTTCCCAGCAAGACTTCGTGAGAACGTGCTCCGATCCCTTGTCGGGTGCCAGCACTTTGGGGAGTTTGTGGGTGACCTATCCTGAGATGCCTGGGGTGCCGCCCTCCACATGGGAGGGTCACCTGGCTCTCCGACCCCGCCAGCAGGAATGCCCCATGGGCGACAACCTTGTTATGCGTGCTCCCTTGAGCGGCTATGAAGCCATCCCAGTCACCTCCCAGACGAATCTCTGGCCTTCGGGTCCCCGCAAGCTCCTGGGGCCATCCGAAAATCCGGCACGGGGCAAATTCCTCAATTCACTCCGGCCCAAGCCTGGTGAGGCCATCCCATCATTGTTCCCTGCCAATGCCTCCGAAGTGGATACGGCAAGCGATCTGTTGCCAGGGGGCGGAATCCGTGTCAGTCCCTATCACAATAATTTCTTTAGGGCATCCACTGGTGCCATGGGCGTGTTTCCACCGGAGTATGAAAACAGAAGGGAAGCCTTGCTTGTCATGCGCAATGCCATCATCTCGGATGCGGATGACGCTCTCTTGCCCGTTCCAGATTACCCTCCGGGTTCTGTTTTTGACCCAGGCCCGTTGGTTAAGGTGCTACCCAACTTTCACGAGGGCTCCATTTCATTTTATTTCAAGCCAAGGTTCTCAGTGGCGTACATGGCATCCAACAACCACGCCCAAACACTTTTTTACACCCCCTTTGTCATCAAGGATCAGGAGACGGCAGCTCGATTGGGTAGCCTTGGAGTCATCGACCTTGATCAAGTGAGGGACACGTTCGTGGCCTCCATGCGGCTTGTCTGGCGCCCTGTGGATGACGTTTCGCCCGTATTCACCAAGCTCGACAGTGTCTACGGAGCAGGGGCCTGGCCTTGGGTCCAACCCTTTGATGAGGGCGGGGTGATTGTGCCGCATCAGGTTGCCACAGGCCCCTATCTTTTCTCGGATATGAGTGGTTACACCGCTTTTCCAGGTCAGGAAGGGTATCTGATGACGCGATATGCGGCTGACCCCGTGACCAATATCCAATTCTTCAACCAGAGCGGGATGCAGCCCAATGGCGATTTGATGGAAGGACACTGGGGCGCGCCACGGCCCCATGCGGCGGAGGGTCTCGAAGTTGAGTTTTTGATCACCAAGCAAGCATTTGGTGTTGACACTGCCAACGTGGGAAACTCTGTGGCCAACATAGGATACCCAACGTGGAACGGATTGGACGGCCTCAGTCCCCTGGCATTGGGGTGTGCCTACATCAATCCGGTGGCCACCGGTCTGTATTTGATGGACACTTGTGATCCCGCCAAGCCTGACTACCATACGGTGCGCAAATCATTCATCTTGGGACACCCATGGAGTCTGGACCCCGCGACAAGGGGTCGTGGCCCACTTGATCGCAATGGCAATCACCAATGCCTGGTAGAACCCGGGCGTTGGAACCATATCTTCATGGCGTGGCGAAACCTGTTCGATCTCCTCAATAATGGCTCTCCACACAAGGGGGGATGCCTAGCTGTCTGGGTCAATGGCACCTTCAAGAAAGTGTTGGCGGGAAGTCGTTATGAAGTCGCCGGGCTATTTTTTCACCAGGATTATTACCCGGCTTATAGGACAGGCAATGTGACAATCCAGGGGACATTAGCCGACTTCTGGTACAACAGCATGTACACGACGCCTGGGTATCCAACCCATATCACGCAAGTGATCACTCATCCCACCTTTCATCTGCAAAATACGTCGACGGGTGCAAGGGACTTTTTGGCCTTGGCCCCCATGGGTACAGACAATCATACGCATTTGATGAATGTAGCCTTCATGAGGCCCGAGAATGGACTCAACAATGTCAAGAAGCAGAGGTTGTTCTCACATTTTCCTTTGCGCTTCTACTTTGGCCATGAGCCTGTGACAAACAGGCCTGCGATGACATCCAATTACTTCGTCTCCAACATGACGTGGGGGGCCTTCATGGACATCCAGATCTTTGACAAGGCTGATCCGGCTCTTTTTGCGACCGATGGTGGTTTCAAGGCGAATCCGGCATTGCCCACTTACGACACCTTCAGCGTCTATGCTTCCGACACAACGGTCGAGCCTGCCTTGCGGGTCTATCCGGGATTGATGGCGCCAGAAATGGACAGGGTTGTCTCAGTGGCATGGTCGGCCAGCCTGCCCGAGTTCCACCAATTTTGGGATGACCAGCACGATGCTGTCGCGGGCCCTGATGCCCTCGACAGCCAAAAACTGTTTTTGTCCACCAAGGTGGGGGGAGCCAACGAATCCACGTTCCAACTTTCTCAGGACCCAACCGATCCATCACCAGTCTATAGTTGGAAACCGGAGGAACCGATGCAACTCTCCAATCCCATTGATCTTCTTCTGGAGCTCACATTCATGGGGCCCTCCAAAGTCTACGCCACACCCTTGGTGCATAGCATCGAGGTGATCTATAAAAAGAAAATGAAGGCACCCCTGAGAGGATTCAGCTGGGAGTGAAGGCTCTTAGCACTGCGCCGGATCGACCCGGCGGATGATGCGCGTGACAGACCCCTTGGGCAAGGCCGTGATTCTGGTGGAGGATTCCACAGGGTCGTAGCGGTAGGGGAGGTCCCCCGCAGTCGCGGGGCCGTAAAAATGGAGGTCAACACTGATCTCGTCGCCTGCCGCAGCCACGGCATGGAGGTAGCTCGAACCCTTGGGGATGGTGTGCACCTTGCCGTCCGATAGGCTAACCCTGCCGAGACATTCGACGCAGTCCCCTTCCCACCGGAACAGGATGGAATCGACCTGGCCCGAGAGGGTGCGTGCGAAGCCTATTCGGTTGTGGTCGTGGATATGGGTCGAGGCCCCCGGCTTCCACGCTAAACCCACCAAGGACCAGCCTCCGGGCTGCTCCCAGAACACGCGGCGATGATAGGGGGTGGTGGGGGTGGGATCGGCTGCCAGGATGCAGGAGCGTAGGGTCTCATCGGAGCAGAAGCCCCCAAGTAGTTTTTTCGCATCGCTCTCATCAAAGGCTCCACGGGCGTCAATGGCCCGGCATTCGCCGATGAGAGCCAGCATGGCCGTGGAAAGACAGGGGCTCAGTGTTTGGCTCATGGTGCCATTGTAGCTTTGTTTGCTGATGCTGGAACCATGCGAGTTTGCGATAATTCCATGAAGGAGGTAGCACCATGAGCGATGGGACCATCAGGAGTGAAAGACGCCCCTGCTGCAATGCCGAGGGCTCCCAGGTTCCCGGGTTGGTGAGTGTCTGGCTCACGCTCGACAATCCCTCCAAAATGAATGCCTACTCCCAGGAGATGCTCCAAGACATCACGCTCGATGTCAATCGTGCCAGCGCCGACCCCCGGGTGGTGGCCGTGGTGCTGACCGGTGCCGGCGATAGGGCCTTTTGCACGGGGGGGGACCTTGAGGAATACACCCGCGAGTTTCTCTTGAAGCCCCAGGCCTTCCGCGCCTACCTCCATCATTTCACCGCGGCCCTTGATGCCCTCCTCGCGTGCGACAAACCCGTGATCAACCGTGTCAATGGCGCTCGGGTGGGCGGGGGCCAGGAGCTGGGGATGGCCTGTGATCTTTCCATCGCGGCCGAGCATGCCGTGTTTGCCCAGGCCGGAGTGAAGGTGGGTTCCGCTCCCATTGCCGGTGCGGCGCAATGGTTGCCTCTCTATGTGGGAGTTGAAAGGGCCACCCGGGCCTGCGCCCTCTGCGAGAAATGGACAGCCGCCGAGGCCCTGCAGTACGGGCTGATCAGCGAGGTGGTGCCTGCACCAAAGAAGGATGGGAAGGCTGATTTGTCTGCCCTTGACGCCGCAGTGGAAAAGCGCGTCACGGAATTCATGGGCTTTTTCCCCGGAAGCCTCACAGCCACCTTGCACGCGCTCAGGCGTGCCAAGAAGAAGGTGTGGGAGGAGGCCCGCGAAGGGGCGGTGTCGTGGATTGCGAACAATGCCATGACAGAGGCGAACCTGGGATTCAGGGCCTTCACCCAAGGGAAGACTCCGGCCGAGAAGCAGATCGACATGGTGAAGTTGCGTCACAGACTTGTCGATGGCCGTCCCTGGGATGACTCAATCTTGAAGGATTTCGGCCTGGGCTGATTCAAGAGAGGGGGGATTTCTTCCCACAGGCCTGAGAAGTTATTCCCACAAGTCCGTCTGAGGCGTGATTCAGGCGCCCGCCAGGGCACCCCTTGGTCACTTTTTTCAACATGACGATCTTTGGGGGTTTGGCACTCACTTTGCACTTGAGCCTCCAATGCCCACCATTGGAGGGATCCCATCATGAAGGCCTTGCGCTTTGAAAGCGTGAAAGCGCCATTGACATTGCACGATGTGCCAAGGCCCACTCCCGGCCCCGACGAGGTGCTGGTGAAGGTGGCTGGCTGTGGCGTCTGCCACACCGACATCAGTTTCTGGCTCGAGGGGGTGCCCACCCGCAAGGCGCTCCCCCTCACCCTCGGACATGAGATCAGTGGGGTGGTGGTGGAGGCCGGGCCACAAGCCGGGGAATGGAAAGGGCGAGAGGTCATCGTCCCCGCCGTGATCCCCTGTGGCCACTGCGCTCTTTGCCGTGGGGGTCGCAGCAACGTCTGCCGATCCCAGATCATGCCCGGCAACGATATCGACGGGGGGTTTGCCGAGTTTGTCTGCGTCCCCAGTCGCGGCCTGTGCCATATCACGAACAAGGGAAGCCTCAAGCTTGAGGATCTTTCGGTGGTGGCTGACGCCGTGACCACGCCCTACCAGGCCGTGGTGCGCTCGGGGCTCCGGCAGGGCGACATGGCCATTGTGGTGGGATTGGGTGGAGTGGGGGGCTACTGCGCCCAGATCGCCTCGGCCCTGGGTGCAAAGGTCGTGGGACTGGATGTCAGTGAATCACGGCTCCAGAACATGACTTCCCATGGAGTCTCATTGCCTCTTAATCCCTCAAAGCTGGACTTCAAGGGCCTCAAGGCCCAGATCCAGAAGTCGGCCAGCCTGTGGGGCTGCCCACCAGACGGATGGAAGATTTTCGAGTGTTCCGGAAACATCAAGGGGCAAGAGACGGCCTTGGGACTGGTGGGCCCCGCCTCCACTCTTCTTGTCGTGGGTTTCACCTTGGAGAAGGTGAATTTCCGGCTGAGCAACCTGATGGCCTTTGATGCCACGATCCAGGGCACCTGGGGCTGCCGACCCGAGCTCTATGGCGAGGCCCTCAGTCTGGTGACCTCGGGACGCGTGTCCGTGGCGCCCTTCATCCGTCATGAACCCCTAAGCCGCGGACCCGAGCTTCTTGAGGCCGTAGGAGCCCACAAGGTGTCCGAGCGCGTTGTTCTTATTCCCGATTGATCCAAGGAGAAATCATGCTCAAGTCCCACACCCTGGTTCCTTTCAGTCCCAAGGCCATCAAGTATGAAAAGCGTCCGGCAAGGCGCGCCAATGGCTCTGCCATCGAGGGGCTCTTCAACGCATGGATCTTTCTCGACAACCCCGCCCAGCTCAACAGTTACACCACCGACGCCGTGAAGGAGGTGATCCTTGCCTTCAGGGAGGCCAGCATGGACCGGTCGGTTGTGGCTGTTGTCTTCACCGCCACCGGCGACAAGGCGTTCTGCACCGGAGGCAACACCAAGGAATATGCCGAGTACTACAGCGGCAACCCCCAGGAATACAAGCAGTACATGCGGCTCTTCAACGACATGATTGATGTCATCCTGCGCTGCGACAAGCCGGTGATCAACCGCGTCAACGGGATGCGCATCGCCGGGGGCCAGGAGCTGGGGATGGCCTGCGACTTCACGGTCACCGTGGATACCGCGCGCTTCGGCCAGGCCGGTCCCAAGCACGGCAGTGCCCCCGATGGAGGCTCGACTGACTTCCTGCCTTTGTATGTGGGCTATGCAAGGGCCATCGAGAGCTGCACCCTGTGCGAGACCTGGACAGCGCACAAGGCCCTGCAGATCGGCCTGGTGAACCAGGTTGTTCCCTGCCTCAGGCTCGATGGTCAGTGGATTCCCAATCCCCTTGTCCAGCTCGACAGGTATGCCGACGAGTTTGGCCAGATCGTCTATGGCGAGATGAAGACGGGTGAGGCCCTGGCCCTGGGCAAGAAGACATTGGAGAGGTCCAAGCCCGACCTGACAAAGCTTGACGAGGCCGTGGAGACCCTGTGCACCAAGCTCATGCTCACGATGCCCGAATGCCTGAGCAAGACGGTGGCCTCGCTCCGCAAGCACAAGCAGTGGCACTGGGATAACACCTCGGTCACCAACCGCGAGTGGCTGGCCCTGAACATGATGACGGAGGCCAAGGCCGGCTTCCGGGCCTTCAATGAGGGCAAGACAAAGGATGAGCGCGAGGTGGATTTCGTGAAGCTGCGGCAGCTCCTGGCACAGGGCCGACCCTGGGATGAGAGCCTTGAAAAGGAGATCAGGGTGACGCCGGCTGCCGGCGAGAATTGCTGCTGTGTGAGGCCCGGCACCTCCAAGGTCAAGGCCTAGGCATGACCCGGGAGTTCCGGAAGATCCGCCTAGGCATGCGCGAAGGCGGAGCCGTGGCGGACCTCGCGCTCAATGCGCCAAAGGCCAATGTGGTCGATGGCGAGACCATGGGCGAGCTCGAGCGGGCCCTTGAGAGCCTATCGGGTGAAAGGGGCCTCAGGGTGGTGGTGCTCTCGGGTGAAGGCCCGCACTTCTCATTCGGGGCCAGTGTTCCCGAACACACCCGCGAGAGGGCTCCGGCCATGCTCCGTGGGTTCCACGGGCTTTTCGAGAAACTCATGAAGTTCGATGTTCCGATCCTGGCAAAGGTCCGAGGGCAGTGCCTCGGGGGCGGGTTTGAGCTGGCGGCCTTCTGCCACTTCATCTTTGCCGACACAACCGCCCAGTTCGCCGTGCCGGAGGTCAAGCTCGGGGTGTTCCCTCCACCGGCGAGCCTTATTCTCCCGCTCAAGATCGGGCAGGGTTGGGCGGATTGGATGGTTCTCACCGGCGCCCCTGTCGGTGCCCAGGAGGCCCAGCGTATGGGGCTAGTGCAAAAAGTCTCGTCCCCCGAAAGCCTCGATGCCGATGTCGAGTCCTTCATCGCCGCAAACCTGTTGCCGCTTTCCGCCAGTTCCCTGCGCTTTGCCCAGAGGGCTTCACGCTGGGCGATGCATGAAAGGCTGCGCAGCTCGCTCAAGGACCTGGAAAAACTGTATCTCGACGATTTGATGGCAACGCATGATGCCCACGAGGGGATCCAGAGTTTTCTCGAGAAGCGCAAGGCGGTATGGGCATGAACGGTACCGTAGCCTTGGTGACGGGGGCATCGTCCGGGATCGGCGCGGCCATCGCCAGAGTGCTTGCAGCTCGCGGGGACCAGGTGGTTAGTCTTGACCGCTCAAAAAAGGGCCCGGGTTGCGAAACGCTGCATCTTGAAGTGGATGTTGCCAATTTTGCAGATGTGGAAAGGGCCGTATCCGATGCCGAGGCTCAGAGGGGGCCCTTGGATGTGGCTGTGAACAATGCCGGGATCACCCGTGACAGGGTGATCTGGAAGCTTTCAGAGGCCGACTTCGATGCCGTGATTGCGGTGAACCTGAAGGGCTGCTTCAACGTGTGCCATGCCGTGGCGCCGCGCATGCGGACCCGTCGCAAGGGGTGCATCGTGAACATCAGCTCGATCAACGGCCTCAGGGGTAAGTTCGGTCAGGTGGGCTACGCGGCATCGAAGGCAGGAGTGGTGGGCCTCACGAAGAGCCTCGCCAGGGAACTAGGGCGCGAGGGCATCACGGTAAATGCCGTGGCCCCCGGATTCATCGAGACAGAACTGACGCGAAGCCTCCCTGAGGATGTCCGTCAGAGAGCTCTGGAGGAGACACTGCTGGGGCGTCTCGGGTCTCCTGAGGATGTAGCCTCGGCAGTGGCCTTCCTTTGTTCCGAGGAGGCCCGGCACATCACCGGGCAGGTGCTTCAGGTTGATGGAGGACAGTATTTATGAAACCCAGGGCACGAAACCTTCAGGAGCTTGTGGATTGGTGCGAGGAGAAGGTGAACGACCTCACGTTCCAGGCGGTGGGCCAGTGGAAGGCCCAGCACAAAAGACCCGTGATCGGTCACATGCCCATATGGTCTCCAAGGGAACTTGTTCATGCCTCAGGATGCCTGCCCGTGGCTGTTTTTGGGGGGTCTGACCGCCTCGAAATCATCAAGGGTGATGCCTACTTCCAGAGTTACATTTGCCACATCCCCAGAAGCACCATTGAACTGGGTCTTTCCGGGCGCCTCGATGCTTTTGACGGGATGCTCTTCCCCTCAATCTGCGATGTCATCCGAAACCTTTCCGGGATGTGGAAGATCCTCTTCCCTGACCGCTACACGAAATACATCGACATGCCCCAGAATTTTGATGCGGGGGTGGGGGGGGCCTTCTTCAAGCACGAGCTTACGGGTCTTCTCGACGACCTGGGCCGCCTTTCAGGGCATCGGGCCACCACCGACGACCTCCGGCGATCGATCAGCCTGTACAACGAGAACCGCCGTCTCATTAGCGAGCTCGACACCATCCGCTCGGAGAGGTCGTGGGAGCTAAGCGCCAGTGAGGCTTACCTATTGGTGCGCGCGGGGAGCCTGATGGATGTGGCCGAGCACAACGAAATCCTCAGGGAGGCCGCCATTCTTTGTCACGACGACAGCCGCCCCAGGCTTGACAATGCCCGCGTGGCCGTGACGGGAGCATTTTGCGAACAGCCGCCTCTGGGATTGATACGCAGTCTAGAGAAGGCCGGATGCGACATTGTCTGGGATGATTTTCTGCTCGGAAGCCGCTGGCTTGGGAAGGACATTCCCGACAGCCAGGACCCCTTGGGCTCCCTCGTCGACACCTTCCTCCGGCACAGCGCCCGCACGGCCTCGATGTATGAGCCTGATGAAAAAGGGGCGTTTTTGGTGGAGACAGCCCGCTCTAGGGGTGCCGAGGGTGTCGTGTTCTGCGCACCGAGTTTCTGCGATCCGGCCCTCCTGGACCAACCCATGCTGCAGACAGCCCTCGACGCCGCGGGCATTGCCTACACCTCGTTCAGGTATTCGGAAGACACGGGTCAATTTGGCGTGATCCGCGAGCAGGCCGGAACCTTCGCCGATTCGATCAAGCTCTGGAGCGGGGCCCCGGCATGAATGCTTCCAAGGGAAAGGTGAGATGACATGAGTGGACCTGAAATTGCGGCAGTTCAAAAGGACGACAGCATGCAACTGCAGAAGGATATGATCGCGCGCCACTTCACCAGGCTTTCTAGGGCCCATGAGGTCGGGGAAAAGGTGTGCTACACCTTTGTGCCGGGCAATCTCACAGAGTTGATGCTGGCCTTCGACCTTTTGCCGGTGCACCCTGAGATCAACGCCCTGCAATCGGCCATGCGCAAGAAGAGCGCGGACTACATCGCCGAGGCTGAAAAACGCGGTCACAGCGAGGATGTGTGCACCTATGTCAAGTGCGACCTGGGCATGCTCAAGAAGGGCAACATCGGGCCGACCGGTGAGAAACTCCCCGATCCGGACCTCCTTCTCCTGAGTTATACCGGCTGCTTCACCTTCATGAAGTGGTTCGAGATTCTCAAGCAGGAGTACAAGTGCCCCGTGACCATGCTCCATGTGCCCTACCAGGGTGACGGTGCAGCAACCCCCTCAATGGTGGATTACGTGGTGCAGCAGCTCAAGACTGAGGTGATCCCCAAGATGGAGGCAGTCACCGGACGCAGATTCGATCTGGACAAGCTATCAGCCATTATGGAACGCTCGGCCAAATCCGAGGACGACTTGGTGGCCGTGCTCGAGTCGGCCAAGCACCGCCCCAGTCCGATCGACGCCTATTTCGGCGGTGTCTACTACATCGGCCCCCTCTTCACCGCCTTTAGGGGCACAGCTGAGGCACAGGATTATTACCGGCTTTTGCGGAAAGAAGCCGAAGACCGGATCGCCAAGGGCCTTGGCCCCGTGACGCCCGAGGGGGTGATGACACGTGAGAAATACCGCTTGGTGGTGGAGGGTCCGCCCAACTGGACACACTTCAGGGAGTTCTGGAAATTCTTCTATGACGAGGGTGCCGTGGTGGTGGCCTCAAGCTATACCAAAGTGGGTGGGGTCTACGACCTCGGGTTCCGTCATGATCCACGCAGGCCGCTCGAGTCACTTGCGGAATATTGTCTGGGGTGCTACACCAACCGCAACCTCCCTTCGAGGGTCGATCTTCTTGAGAAGTACCTCAGGGATTTCCAGGCAGACGGATTCCTCATCAATTCCATCAAAAGTTGCAACAGCTTTTCGGCCGGGCAGCTCTTGATCCTTAGGGAGCTCGAAAAGCGCACCGGCCTTGCCGGGGGTTTCATTGAAAGTGACCTGGTTGATCCCCGCTACTTCTCGGGTGCCAACATCAAAAACCGCCTGGAGAGCTATTTCCAGATGATCGACCAGAAGCGCCTGGCGGGGGTGGGGGTATGAGTCTTACATGTTTCGTGGGCATCGACCTCGGCTCCACCACCACGAAGGCCGTGATTCTCGGAGAGGGCGCCCAAGTGCTGGGTCGCGGGATCACCAATAGCCGTTCGAACTACGACTTGGCATGTCAGGTGGCCCGCACGGAAGCTTACATCAACGCCCGCTTCACCCTTTTCGCCCGCCATCTGCCCGAGGGGCTCTCGCTGGATCGTGTCCAGATCCTTTCGGCCCTTGAGCTACAGTTCCGCAGGGAACAGTTCTTAAGCCAATATGAGGTGCTTCGGCATGAAATGGAAAAGGAGGCCGCGGCACCGGTGCATTCCGAAGGTGTTCGGGAGGTGCCCTCTCACCTTGCGGTCCTCATGGACACCGTGGCCAAAGAAGCCGAATCCATGTTCCGACCCGGCTACAAGCGGGGGAGCGATTTTTTCCGTGATCAAGTTGGAAGTCTGTATTCCAAGGCTGCTGAGAGGGCTGCAGTGCCCGGCAAGGCACCCTTCGATGTGCTGATGTCGCTCTATGACAAGTGCATCCTCAAAGTCGAGAACCACGCGCTCGACCTTTCCTTCGGGACCTGCATCAAGAGGGCCCGTGAAAGGACCCTGGGGGCACTCGAAGCCGACAACGCGGGGAAATTTGGCGCGAACGAGAGAAAGGCAGTGGATGAAGCCATCCATAGGGCTGTGGAGACGGGGCTCAGGGAGGCGAACACCGTGGGCACGGGGTATGGCAGAGCCAGGCTTCCATTTCCCAAGGAGCAGATCCGCTCCGAGATCCTCTGTCACGGACTGGGTGCGCATCTGATGTTCCCAAAAACTGCCACCGTGCTCGACATCGGGGGGCAGGACACCAAGGCCATCCAGGTGGATCCCGAGGGCATCGTGACCAGCTTCCAGATGAATGACCGCTGTGCCGCGGGGTGTGGAAGGTACCTGGGGTACATTGCCGATGAATTGGGAATGGGCCTGCACGAGTTGGGACCCATGGCCCAGAAGAGCCGCCATCAGGTGAAGATCAATTCCACCTGCACGGTGTTCGCGGGGGCGGAACTCCGGGAGCGACTGAGCCTGGGACAGAAGCGCGAGGATATCCTCTCGGGACTTCATAGGGCCATCATCCTCAGGGCCATGTCGCTTCTGGCGCGCTCCGGCGGGATCAAGAACGAGTTCACTTTCACGGGAGGCGTGGCCAACAATGTGGCTGCTGTGGAAGCGCTCAAGAAGCTTGTTGCCGAGAATTACGCTTCGGGCATCACGATGAATATCTCGCCCAATTCGATCTATACGGGGGCCCTGGGGGCGGCCATGTTTGCCCTCAGGTCCGGTGAAGGACAGGCCATGACCGCCTCCTCGGCGGAAGGGAGGAGTGTATGACCATCACGGCAGGAGTTGATGTGGGCGCCAGCGGAGTGCAGGTGTGCCTGATGGAAGTCGAGAATCCCACGGCGCCCCTCCGGGAAGTGCGTTCCAAGGTGCTGGCCCTCAAAACGGAAAGAATCCGCAGGCGCCTCCCTCCGGCCGTAGCCCGCGAGGTCTTTGAGTTGGCGCTCAGCGAGGCCGGACTCATGGAGGGGGCCATTGATTATGTGGCCTCTACGGGGGATGGAGAGGCCGTGGAGTTCCGACGGGGACACTTTTACGGGATGACGACGCATGCCCGCGGTGCCCTCTACCTCATGCCCGAGGCCAGGGCAGTGCTCGACATGGGGGCTCTTCACGCCAGGGCGATCTCGCTTGATGGTCGCGGCAAGGTGCTCGGCTACCGCATGACGAGCCAGTGCGCCTCGGGTTCGGGGCAGTTCCTTGAAAACATATCGCGCTACCTTGGGATCACCCTGGCCGAAGTGGGCCAGCTTTCGCTCCAGTCCGATGACCCTGAGGTTGTCTCGAGTATCTGCGCAGTGCTGGCTGAAACGGATGTGATCAACATGGTTTCGCGTGGGCTCAAGACGGAAAATATCATCAAGGGGATCCACCAGAGCATGGCGGGAAGACTTGTGAAGCTTCTGGGGATGATCAAGGCCGAAGGCATTGTGGCCCTCACAGGTGGGCTTTCCTGCGATGTGGGCCTGGTGCGTGCCATTGAAGAGTCGGCGGCATCCTTGAGCAAAATGCCCCTCACCATCGTCACACATCCCCATGCGGTGTATGCAGGAGCCCTGGGAGCCGCCTTGTGGGGCGCCTACCGTCACGAGAAACTCTTGGTCAAGGA
>JBFWNO010000076.1:0-13557 GCA_050251015.1 Planctomycetota bacterium | reverse complement strand
ACCTTCCCGTGGCAACCCAGATCCTGCAGGGAGACTCCACGTTCCTGATCGGGGGGGGGTGGATCATAGTGCTCATGGTTCCCATTGCAGGCATGATGGGGGTCAAGTTCATCAAGAAGACGGATGCGGGAAAATTGGCGATCGATAAATTTCTTCTCAGGTTGCCCATTTTCGGTCCCATCATCAAGATGAGCACGATTTCCCGTTTTTGCCGCACGCTCGGAACCCTCCAGCAATCAGGCGTTCCCCTTTTGGAGGCCCTTTCCATTGTGAAGGAAGCCACAGGCAATGCCGTGGTGGAGAAGGCCATCTCTGCCGTCCATGATTCGATTCGAGAAGGCGATACCATCGCTGAACCTCTTGAACTATCCGGCTTGTTCGATCCCATCGTGGTGAACATGGTGGAGGTGGGCGAGGAAACTGGTGAGCTCGACAAGATGCTTGTTAAAGTCGCCGACAACTATGACAGCGATGTGGAGACGCTCATTGAAGGGATCATGAGTGCTTTCGAACCCATTCTGATTGTGGGCATGGGGGCCACGGTGGGTGGTATCGTCATCGCTCTGTTCATGCCCATGATTTCACTCATGGACACCATGGGCAAGTGAGGCCTCGATGTGGCTTCCATCCCTTCCAGGAATCAGCGAGGTCACGTTGGTGGCCCAAGGGAGCATGGGGCACATTTTCAGGGTGCGCGATGAGCGTGGGGAACTTCGCGCCCTGAAGGCCCTACCCCCGGAGATGGCCGGGAACAAGTGGATCGTCAGGTGCCTGCGCCATGAATTTGAGCTGGCGCGAAAATTCGAGCATCGCAATCTGGTGAGAGCTCACCGGTTCCTGGAATCCAAGGACGATATCGGCTTTCTGATGGATTATGTGGACGGCACGGAGTTCAAGACCCTGCTTCATGAAAAGAAGTTGGATTTTTCTTCTCGGTTCCTTGTAGTCCGGGGCGTGGTCGATGCCCTCCACTATCTCCACACCCTTGATAGCTCCTGCTGGATCCTGCATTGTGATATCAAGCCAGAAAATGTGCTGGTGCGCCATCGGGATTCCGGCCTGTTGGAACGATCCGATGCGGTACTTGTCGATTACGGGACTGCCATGCTGGTGCCCACCAAGCCACGGCTTTTCGATCCTGGAAGGATCCGCGAGATGCTCAGTCGCCAACGCATCGTGGGAGGCAGCTACCTCTACATGTCACCGGAGCAGACAGAAGCCGGGAATTTGGATCCGCGCAGTGATATTTATTCCATGGGTTGCCTGATGTTCGAGGTTTTTTGCGGTCGGCCCCCTTTCCGGTCGAAAGTGGCCGCGCACCGTGTCTCCTCGGCTGCCATTGATGAGGTGACATTGGATCGCGAGGAGCTGGCCGTCATGCACAGGGAGGAGCCGGCGCCGGATCCCCGCACTCACAATCCTGAACTCCAGGCCCCCTTGGCGGATATCATCCTGCGGTGCCTGCAGAAAGATCCCTCCAGACGTTACCAAACCGTGTTCGCCCTGGCGAGTGAGCTAGCCAAGATCCGCATCTACCGTGATGATGTCACGGTCGAGGACGACAGGCCTGTGACCCACCTCCGCAAGGGAGTGCTTATCGCGGTGAAGGGGCTTTGCAAGGGTCTGAGGTTGTCGGTGGATTCCGTGAATGTGACCATCGGAAGACATGTTGACAATCCCCAGGATCTCTCCATTCCCGATGAAGACAAGAAGGTCAGCGGGAGGCATTGCCAGGTTTTCCGCCATGGCGATAGCTTTGTGATTGAGGACCTTGAAAGCCGCAACGGCACTTTCGTCAATGGCACCAAGGTCAAGCGTCAAAGCCTTCAGGAAGGTGACAAGATCCAAGTGGGGGAGCATCAGTTCCGTTTTGAACTGACAAGTTAATTTGAGATTCGATCTCAGTAAGGGTATGATGCCTGGGATGAATCTGAACCAGGCCATTCTAGGGAGGACATACAGGGTCAGATCCGTGGGGGGGGGAGCCCTCTTGGCCCGGCGGCTCATGGAGATGGGGGTTTTTGAGGGACAGAACCTTCTTTATATCCGTCAGGCTCCTTTAGGCGACCCTCTGGAAATTGAGGTGGACCACACCCTGCTGGTCCTGCGGCGGCGCGAGGCCCTGCATGTTGAACTTGAGGAGCTTGCTTGATCGCCACCGTGCGTAGGATTGCCGTGATTGGGAATCCCAACACCGGCAAGAGCACCTTGTTCAATGCCCTGACGGGATTGCACCAGCGTACCGGGAATTACCCAGGCGTCACGGTGGAACGCCGGGAGGGTCGCATGGAACCTGGCATCGAACTGATCGACCTACCAGGAGTCTACAGCCTGGCACCCCAAAGTCCGGATGAGTTCGTGGCTGTCCAGGTGCTCATGGGCCTCATCGGTGAGCCTCGTCCCGATGCGGTGGTGGTGGTGCTGGATGCCCAACACCCCGCGAAGGGCCTCTTTCTTGGCACCCAGGTGCTGGAGTTGGGTCTGCCGACTGTGGTGGCCCTCAACATGACCGATGTCGCCTTGGCCCATGGTGTGCAAGTTGACGCCGTGGCCCTGTCCAAAGCCATGGGTGTCGAAGTGGTGCCTGTGGTGGCGGTCAAACCTGAAACTTTGGAAGGTCTGAGGGAGGCCATTCGCAGGGCCAGACCTTCCCCAGAATTCAGTCTGGATTGGCCTCCGAACTTTATAAGGATGGTGAGTGATACGGCGAAAAATTCCGGAGTGGATGAAGGGCTCGTCCGCCGCGCCATCCTTGATGAGGGCTTGCTGACGGAATCCCATCTGGTCGCCCACCATCCGGCGAGTGCCGATGCCCCTCGGATTGCCAGGGCCCAGCTACGCAACGACGGATTTGATCCCGTCGGTGGCGAAGTCAGACTCCGTTGGGGATGGATTTCCAGTGTGATGTCTCGATCCCTGAAGCGGGAATCTCGCGGGCCGTCACCCACAGACAAGCTCGATCAAGTCCTCACCCACAGGGTTTGGGGCTCCCTCATCTTTGCCGTCCTGATGGCCATGGTGTTCATGAGCATTTTTTCATGGGCCTCCCCGT
Source organism: Planctomycetota bacterium (assembly GCA_050251015.1). Taxonomy (GTDB): domain Bacteria; phylum Planctomycetota; class JBFWNO01; order JBFWNO01; family JBFWNO01; genus JBFWNO01. The sequence goes on along the minus strand of JBFWNO010000076.1, from coordinate 10,505 downwards.
TGATGGACGCGGTGGATGGGTTGTTCTCGGGCCTGGGGTCTTGGATCTCTGCTGGCCTGGAAAGTGTCGGCATGGGTGGGGGAGCCTTGGAAAGCCTTCTTGTTGAGGGCGTCATAGCGGGTGTGGGGGGAGTGGTGGTGTTTCTTCCTCAGATCCTACTCTTGTTCCTCTTCCTAGCCATCCTTGAGGATTGCGGTTACATGGCACGTGCGGCTTTCATGATGGATCGTTTGCTGGCATTCTGCGGGCTGACAGGGCGTAGTTTCGTCCCCATGATGTCGTCCTTTGCCTGCGCCGTACCCGGGATCATGGCCACCCGGACCATTGCCAACCCGCGAGACAGATTGGCGACAATTTTGGCCAGTCCCTTGATGAGTTGCAGTGCGAGAATCCCCGTGTATGTCCTTTTCATCAGCGCCTTTATCCCCGATGAAAACGTCGGCATCTTCCCGTTGCAGGGACTGGTCTTTGCGGGGCTGTACCTCACAGGCATCTTGGCAGCCATCGCCCTAGCCTGGGGTTTGCGACACACCATCCTGAAGGGGGTTGAATCACCCTTTATCATGGAGTTGCCCACCTACAAGGTGCCCTCGGTGAAGGTGGTGGCCCGGCGCGTCGCCGAGGCCGGCACCGCCTTTGTCACCAGGGCCGGAACCATGATTCTTCTGGTGAGCGTTATGATCTGGGCCCTGGGGTATTATCCCCGCACAGAAGGTGCCAGCCCCGGCGAGCAATTGCGAGGCAGCTGCATGGGCGTGATGGGCCGCTGGATCGAGCCCGTGGTCAAGCCGTTGGGCTGGGATTGGAGGATTGGCATGGCCGTGATTGCCAGCTTTCCCGCCAGGGAGATTGTGGTGGCCACCCTCGGTGTGATTTATGACTTGGGGGATGAAGTGGATCCCGGTGAGGATGAGGGACGGAAGGCCATGACCCAACGACTCTCCAGCCTCACTTGGCCCGATGGCCGGAAGATTTTCACTCCAGCGGTGGCTGTCTCCATCATGGTTTTTTTTGCCCTTTGCATGCAATGTGCGGCTACTCTTTCCATCATGGCTAAGGAAACGGGCTCCTGGAAGTGGCCGGCCTTTTCCTTCATCTCTCTAACGATGTTGGCCTATGTCGGTGCCTGGGTGGCCCGGCATGCCGTGGAGGGCCTTGGTCTTTTTGGCTGAAACCTATTCCTTTGGTGGCAGCGGCGCGGGCTCTGGCGTCGTAGTGGCGGCGATACTGGTGGATACCAGGGAGAGGATTTTCTCAAGGATGGTTTTGAAGTCGCAGGGTTTCTGCACATAGGCACTGATCTTGAGTTCTTTCACCTTGGCAATCACCTGCTGGACCGGGACGCTGGAATAGATCATCACAGCCACCTTTTGGCATTTGGGCACCCTGCGCAGGGTTCGAATGAAGGCGAGCCCGTCGGTTCCGGGCATGTTCAAGTCGGTGATCACCAAATCGGCAGGTGTGGTGTGGCAAAAACCCAGGGCCGCAGCCGGACTGGTGAAGGCGTGGGCGGAATAGCCCTTGAGATTCAGGAGCGTCTTGAGGGCCTCTAGAATGGCGGCATCATCATCCACCACCACAACGGTCGGCGGCTTGTCATAGAGTTCCTGGGCCCTCTTGAAGAGGGTCTTCAAACGGATTTCAGTCAGGGGGCCACTCACTCCCTCCAGGGCGGCCCAGGACGCCAGGATGTTGCGGTCAATCCCTTGGGTCATAGGTTCCTCCGGGTGATCAACCGGGTATTCTCATCCAGGACGAACTGGGAGGCCCCGACATTGGCCTCCAATTTGAGGACTTCGTTGTCCAGAGTCACCTGGGTCCTGCGGAAGGCTTCGTTGTTGATCCTCAGTTGAAGTAACCCCTTGTTGTCGGCCGAGGTGCGCCCCTCAATATCTGTTTGAAGCCTGAGAAGCTCGCGGGCCAGGGAAGCCCTCCACAGAAGAAGGTCCTTGATCAAGCCACGCCCCTCCTCTGTCAGCCTGAGGGGGTTGGGCGTGGGGCCCTCCGCCGTGAAGACTGCGATCTGGCCAAGCCATGTCTCACAGTCATTCCTCTGGCGGATGAGTTTGCCCAGAGGGGTATGCTGGATGCCGACGAAGATTTCCGTGGGCTTGCAACTTTGTGATCCCACAACATTGGCCAGGACGCTCAGCCCAGCTGAAATAGTGCCTCCCAGCAACACCCCTTGCTGGGCCGTGGCATCCACTGTTCTTTGGGCATCAATCCGGCAATAGCGGGCTTCAGTCTTCACGATGATATCGCGTCCACTTTGAAGCCTGGCATTCTCGGCATGCGCACACGTGATATCTTGGGCGGCCTGCACCCAGCCCCTCTCGGTGTGGAAGATACCCTTGCCCACAGTCACGGAACCTCCAGACTTCACCTGGGCGTCTTCAATGTGAACTCCCACGCTGACATTGCCGGAGGCTTCCACATACATTCCCGAAAGAATGCTCCCTGTCACCTGAAGGTTGCCCAGAAGCCTGAGGTGTCCAATTCCCAGATCGAGATCCCCGTTCACGACGTGTTCCGTACTCATGGTGATATGGTTGCCCACGATGAGGATCATCCCGTCAATGTCCGCCTCAATGAAGCCTGTGTCCTGATTGAATCGGGTGTTCTGTCCGGGGATCAGTTCGCGAGTGGGAGGTGGCTCGGCAGCCTTGATCATGTTGTTGAAGACATCAAGACCATCAAGAGATTTGACGGGGGGGGTGTACTTGGCCAAGGGTGTCTGGCGTTTGGCGCAAAGCACCGATGGAACCCTTGTGATTTTCATCGGATGGGGACCGAAGATCACGTCTTGAGCTGCCGCCAGATCCAGGAGTTCCGTCACGGCGCGGCTTCCGGCCCTGGGAGCCGTGCCCTCGGCCAGGACGAAGTTATCAAGCCCTGCCTCCCTCGCCTTGACATAGGCGGTTTCACGGAGGGGTGCCCCAAGGCCCATCTGGCCGGCCACACTCTCAAAGACCTTCCATTCGGGAGGCTGGTGTGTCGATGACAGGCTGAAAATCCATCCTGTGGCCTTGAGCTTGTCAGAGGAAATATCAATGAGGGGTGTCAAGCGCACTTCGTCGCCATCCAAGGTCACATAACCTGACTGCATTGTGAGAACAGCCTTGTCGGTTGACTGGAATCCCGGGCCGAACTGGTGGGGTTTGCCAGCAGCATCCACGGTGCAGACAGATTCACCGATACCGAAGAGGTGATATTCCCCAAAGGATGAGGGAGGACCCGAAAGAATGCGGGGGTCGAGGGTCCCGGTGGCGCTTAGGTTCGACATTCATCAAATTGTAATCGTTCCGGGTTGGATAAAATACGCAACCATGAACCCATCCCATCACCAAACCACGATTCCAGTCGATGTGGGAGGTTTGATCGTCGGAGGCGGGGCCCCGGTTCGCGTTCAGAGTATGACCAACACCGACACGGCGGATGCCCAATCCACGGCGGAACAGGTGGTTGCGTTGGCCAGGGCGGGCTCCGAAATGGTCAGGTTGACCGTGAACACCGAGGAGGCGGCGTCGAAGGTGGCGGACATTCGCCGGAGGATTGAGGACCAGGGTGTCCGGGTTCCCCTCATCGGTGACTTCCATTTCAACGGGCACATTCTCCTGACCAAGTACCCGGATTGTGCCAAGGCGCTCGACAAGTACCGCATCAATCCCGGAAATGTGGGCCGGGGGGGGCGTAAAGATGCGAATTTCAGCGCCATCTGTGCCGTGGCCAAAGACCATGGCAAGCCTGTGCGCATCGGCGTGAATGGTGGTTCCCTGGATCCAGAACTCGTCGAGGCACGCATGAAGGAAAATGCCGACAGGAATCTGGGGCTCGACAGCCACGAGATCCTGAATCGTTGTATGGTTGAAAGTGCCCTGCAGAGCACCCAGATGGCCCTGGAATGTGGGCTCAAGGAAAACCAAATCATCATCTCCTGCAAGGTGTCCAGCGTGCCCCACCTGATCTCCGTGTATCGATCCTTGGCGGCCCAGACCTGCCAACCCCTGCACCTGGGGCTGACCGAGGCGGGTATGGGGGTGAAGGGGATCGTATCGAGCACGGCTGGGCTGGCGGTGCTTTTGCAGGAAGGCATTGGAGACACGATCAGGGTCTCCCTCACCCCTGAACCTGGTGGCGATAGGACCAAGGAGGTGCGTGTGGCCCAGGAGATCCTGCAGGCCCTTGGACTCCGTTCCTTTGCCCCCGAAGTCACCGCCTGCCCTGGTTGTGGACGTACCACCAGCACCGTATTCCAGGAGCTGGCGCAGGAGATTGATGTCTTTCTCAGGGAACGGATGCCTGTGTGGAAAGCCCAACATCCCGGTGTCGAGGACCTTAGACTGGCCGTCATGGGGTGCATTGTCAACGGCCCTGGGGAAAGCAAGAATGCTCACATTGGTATCAGCCTCCCCGGCACCGGCGAGGAGCCCAAGGCCCCCGTGTATGTCGATGGCCGGCCCTTCCGAACCTTGCAGGGCGATGCAGCCAAGTTAGCCCGTGAATTTCGCACGTTGGTGGAAGATTATGTGGCGGCCACATTCAAAGCCTAACGTGAAAGCCCGTCGTGGCTTTGTGCTCATTATCGTGGTGGCTGTGCTCGGGATCCTGGCCTATATTGCCATCGATTTCGTGAAGCAGTCGCAGGTTTCGCGGACCTTGAGTTTGGGAAGCCTGCATCGCGTCAAGGCCAGGTTGAGTGCACGGAGCGTGTTGGAAAAGGCCATGATGGCCTGTGATGAATACGGCAATAAAGGAGCGCCCCATCATTTTTCCATCAATCTGATGAGTTCCGGTGACGATGTGAACCGCAACGGGGTCGCTGACGGAGGTGAGGATCTTGCAGGGGATGGGTTTTCCCTTCATGTGCCTTTGGAGCAGGATCGAACACCTTCCCTGGCCCTCGAGGATCCCTCAAATCCCGGACGCGCCCTGAACCTGGTGCTGGATGGCAGGTCCATTGGTGTGACATGGCGCAATGAAGTGAACCCTGACCAATGGGGTTTGGCCAGGGTGGAACGGCCTTGCCTGGGACTCAATTCCGGTGTGGTCTCCGGCCGCGGAGAGGAGGGGACCCGCTACCAGGCCGATTTCGGAACGGTGTATAGCGCCTCCAACATCAGACACCCCTTTAATAGGCCCATTGTGTGTCTTCTCAATGCCTGGGGAAACTACCACAAGTACAGAGCTATGGTGCGTACAGGACAAACATATGATTTCAACCAACCCATCGATGCCGATAGGAATCTAGGAACGCCGCTTGGCGGCCCGTTGTATTACCAGAATCCCTACGGCCAGTTCGACAGATTCCTGCCCAGTGGAAACCATCTTCCTACGGCACCCAATTCCTTTGAGATCCCCCTTGGTGATCGCATCATTCAGCAACGACCAGCCCAAGGGTACAAGGATCTTCGAACTCCACTTTTGATCCTGCAGCAGTATATTTCTGAATGGAAGCATGCCATCTATCCCACCGCATGGCTCTATTCGAATGGGCTGGCCATCGCAGATGTCCCCCGGAGCACGGCGATGGCCATTGGCGAGGAATTTCGAGCTCTTGTCTCATTGGAGGAGGGCCCCGACAAGGATCCTGTTTTCAAAAGAGGACTGCCGGGGTTGGCCCCGGCCATGGAACCCCCAGGCGAGATAGCCTTCAGTTCCCATGAGGGGAGGCAATTTCTCAACACGCGAGTCTATCGGGTGGATGGCTTTCGGGCTGATGTGAATGCAGCCCCCGTTTCTCTTTTGGCGGCCATGATCTACGGCGTGACAGTTGACAGCATCCGTCGATATTCACCTGGTGAAGCCTATACCAATGTGACATCCATGATCCGGGGGGTACATCCCCTTATGCATAGCAACATCAACGTGCACTTTCAGTCGGAAAACAACCACCCCTGTTACTACACCTATGGGAGTGCGTTTCCCTTTATCTACAAGCGACCCTTGTTCTCCATGACAGAGAGTATCAGGTTGGCTGAGGACATCGTGGTCAGGAGGAATCAGGCGCCGTTTGCGGGACCCTCCGATTTCCTTGATTTTCTCAGGAATTGGAACAAGGGGTACGATGCCAAGGAAAAGAACACCAGCCAGTTGGCAGCCCACAAATTCACCTCAAGTTTGGGGGCCACTTCCCTCAACAATGCCTTTCGATACAGGGATGTCGTGCAGCAGAACCGGAGGGGACGCATTCTTGGGTATCTGCTCAATCCCATTCCCATGTCTACAGAGCTGATATGGGATGACGCCCTGCCCAAGTCGATCGATCCCAAGGTCCATGGTCTTGGGGGGAGTCATGTGGGGTCTCCCTATCAAGCCTCTGAGGGGTTCCAAGTCCGATTTCTATTCGATCTCTTTGACCCCCACGAGCGCACTGTGAAAGCGGATGTGTCCACGCGGACCTTCCGCTTGTGGGCCTATGGAATCGTGTCCTCCTTGGGGAAGAGTCTGGCTGTGGAAAGGATCAGCGCCACGCGCGATATGTTTTTCAAGCTGGAGATCTATTCCCAAAAGGATTTTCAGGTTGCCTGCAGGGATCCATTGCTGAATGCAAGTTCGTTGGGAGGCCAGTGGGTGACTTATCCTGAAATGCCCGGTCTGCCACCCTCCACCTGGGAAGGGCATTTGGCCCTCAAGCCGCAACTACAGGTCTGCCCGATGGGAGAGGATCTTCGACTCAGGGCTCCGCTCAGTGGATACGAAGCCACACCCATCACGAACCAACCGGATTTGTGGCCCGTGGGTTCCCGCCAGTTGGTGGGACCTTCTGAAAGTCCAGCCAGAGGAAAGCTCCTCAACTCACTCAGACCGAATCCCTCGGAACCCATTCCTTCCCTGTTTCCATCCAACCCAGCGGAAGTTGACACAGCTTCCGACCTCTTGCCTGGGGGAGGCATTCGGATGAGCCCTTATCACAATTGTTTTTATAGAACATACACCGGAGCCTTCGGCTTGCCCCTGCAATACTACACACGCAGAGAAGCCTTGCTTGTTTTTCGTAATGCCAGGGTGCACGATGCAGATGACGCCATCATGCCAACTCCCGTGGACCCCCCGACAGCACCCCATGATCCGGGACCGGTGGGCAAGGTCCTTCCGCGATTTCATGAGGGGGCAGTTTCCTTTTATTTCAAGCCGCGATTTGCCGTGGCTTACTCTGTGCAGAATAACCACGCTGAAACTCTCTTCTACACGCCCTTTGTGATTGAAGATCAGGAGACCACTCAGCGCTTGTTGAATTTTAGTATTCCAAACCCATCCAATGTTCGATCAACCTTTGTCGCCTCTATGAGGCTGTTGAGGCGGCCTGTGGACGATGTCGTGAATGTGGCGACGCAATTGAATAATGTCTATCCCACCTGGCCCTGGGTACTCCCTTATGAAATAGTTCTGGGTGGTATGCCGGTACCCCACCAGAGCAACGCTGGGCCTTTTCTCTTTTCAAATATGCATGGATACGAATCCTTGGGAGGGGTGAAGGGCTTCCTGATGACGCGTTATGCCCAGCCAGTCTCCGGACCGTATTTTTTTAATCAGGCTTCTTCAGTGCCAAACGGAGACGGCAGGGAGGGACATTGGGGTGCCAGGAATCCTCATGCGGCCGAGGGATTGGAGCTGGAGTTCCTTATCACCAAATTCGCCTCGAGTGTGATCACGGACAACGTTTTGAACACATCGGTCAATCCGACTTATCAATTGTGGGACTCCAATGATGCCATGAGTCTTTTGGGGCAGAGATGCGCCTATATCAATCCTATGGACAAAGGTTTGTATCTCCTCGACACAGCGGACCCTTCAAAACCCGATTACCATACAGTGCGCAAATCATTCATCCTCGGGCATCCCTGGAACATGGGAACGCCAGCCTCTGATTTGGGAATGGGACCACGGGACCGTATGGGAAACCACCAGTGCTTGGTGGAACCCGGGCGCTGGAACCACATCTTTTTGGCATGGAGAGATCTGTACGACCTGTTGAACAACGGTTCCGCCCATAAAGGTGGGTGCCTTGCCGTGTGGGTTAACGGGACCTTCAGAAAAGTTCTTGCGGGGAGTCATTTTGAGGTGGCCGGTCTTTTCTTCCAGCAGGATTACTATCCCGCATACCGTCACGAGTCTGGGTCATCCTTTGAGGGTGGTCCTACCGACTATTGGTACAATCCCTTGTACCTTGCTTCCGACTATCCATTGAACCTCCAGCAAGTTGTCACCTTTCCATCCTTTCAAGTTCAAGACATTGTCTCAGGACGGAAAAACGCTTTGCCACTGGCACCCATGGGAACAGACGGTCATTCCCATTTGATGAATGTAGCGTACATGAGACCGGAAAACGGCAACTTCAACGTGAAGAAACAACTTTTGTACACGCACTTTCCCAGCCGATTTCACTTTGGCCATGAGCCTTGCACAATGAGGACGGCGACAAGCAACCCCTTCAATCCTCATTTTGTTTCCAACGTGACCTGGGGGGCCTACATGGATGTTCAGATCTTTTCCAAAGCGAACGACAGCGTGTTGGCCGCAGACGGGGGTTTTGAGCCGAATCCTGATCTGCCCGACTACGACAACTTCAGTGTCTACCCTCCAGACGCTTCTGGAGATCCAGCCATCCTCTACCCTTGCAATCTTGCCCCCGAGATCGACAACGTGGTAGCGGTTTCCTGGTCGGCCAGCCTGCCGGAGTTCCACCAATTCTGGGATGACCAGAACGATGCCGTGTCGGGCCCGGATCCCTTGGATCGCCAACGACTGGCCCTCCGCATTGAGATCGCTGGGAACACGGAGGCCGATTTGGTACTCAGTCAGGATCCTGCGGAGATTCCTGTTGACCATTGGAGGCCTTCAAACCCCATGAGGCTTGCGAACACAGAGGATCTCAAGCTCATCCTGAATTTCGCCGGACCCCAGAAGGTCTATGCCACACCCTTGGTGCATGGAGTGGAAATCCTGTACCGTGGAAAAAGGCCGGCCGATCAAACCACGGGGGTACTGCCGCAGGTGAGGGACAGGCCCCTAAGGAACTTCATGCAGAACCCCGAAGTCATACCATCCCCTTATATCCCGTTTGGAGTGACTGTTTCCGTAGAGTAGGACAGCGCGAGTTTATGGAGAGGTTGGCCGGTGGCCGTGGAGTGTGACATCAGCTTACTTCATTGGGTGATCACAAGCTGGCACATGAATTTTTACCAATGGATAGGCAGCTCACGCCTGAAAGACATAGAATGGACGCCATGAACAACCGAGGATTTGTTCTGGTCATTGTGGTGGCCATGCTGGGGATTCTGGCCTACATTGCTCTGGATTTTGCCAAGGTGTCACGGGATACGCGTAGCCTGAGCCTCAACGGCTTGTACATGGCCAAAGCCAGGCTCAGTTCCAGAAGTGGCTTGGAAAAGGGGCTGAGCTTCTGTGACAAGTTTGGCAACGAGGTGGTTCCGGCCTCTTTTAGCCACCACTGGGAAAGTGCCGGTGATGACATCAATCGCAGTGGCGATGAGGATCCTGGTGAGGATGCCGCGGGCGATGGTTTTTACCTCCATGTTCCCCTGGAACAGGACAGGGCTCCTTCCCTTGCACTGGAAGATCCCTTGGCCCCAGGTCAGGCTCTTAATCAGCTGGTTGATGGACGCAACATTGGGATGAGCTGGAACAATGGTTCCCTTGCCGATCAGTCAGTGCTTCTGAGAATCTCCAGGCCTTGTTTGGGACTCAATGCGGGAATAGAAGCAGGAAGGGGGTCGGAGGGTGCGCGATTTCAGGCTGATTTTGGCTGGGTCTACAGCGCTTCGGATTGGCATCACCCCTTCAACCGGCCTGTGGTCAACATGCTCAATGCCTGGGGAAACTACCATAAGTACAGGGCCATGGTTAGATCCGACAAGACATACGATTTCAACCTTCTCATCGATGATGACAGAAACCTTGGTGACAATACTGTGGGTTCACCGCTCTACTACCAGAACCCCTATCAACAATTTGATCGGTTCATTCCCAGTGGAAACCATCCAATAGCCTATGCCGAGATTCCTTTGGGTGACATGATGATTTCACAGAGGCCTGAAACTGGATTCAAGAATCTCGATGACCCCGTTCAGATCTTGAGGCAGTACATCAGCGGATGGCGCGATCAAAGCGGTACCTGGATGTATGCCGATGGTGGATCTATTCCATTGCCGAGTACTGAAGAGATGGCGGCCATCGAAGTGGAATTCAGGGACCTTGTTTCATTGGATAAGGGCCCCGACTGGGAGCCCGTTTATCGCCGGGGTCTCCCTGGCCCCGTGGCAGTTCCCAATCATGAGCGTGGGGATGAGAACCTCTTCAGCCAACATGCCGGGCGCCAACTTCTCAACACCCGGATCTATCGGGTGGATGGATTCAGGATGGATATCAACACGGCCCCTGTCTCCATGTTGGCGGCCATGATCTACAGCGTCACGGTGGATGCCGTGCGCCGTTACACTCCTGATGAAAGCCATACAGCGGCTTTGGGAGCCAATGCCACCATC
>JBFWNO010000075.1:0-13560 GCA_050251015.1 Planctomycetota bacterium | reverse complement strand
GGGGCATGCGGAAAGACCCCTGCTGTCTTAAGTGTCGATCATGCTGGCACTATCGGGTGTCTATGCGGTGAGTGTTTGGGCGGCTGGCGGGATGGATGAGCGCCCTTCATGGAAAATCTCGGCGTGGATTTGGGTGGTGGCCCTAGGAGCAAGGCTTCTTCTTTTCACATCCCATCCCGTGCAGGAGGATGATTTTTACCGCTACATGTGGGATGGGCATGTGTGCCTCCAAGGAGTCAATCCTTATCGTCATTCCCCAGATGCGGTCATTCTTGAAAGGATGGCGCATTCCACAAAGGTTCATCCAGATGTGGTGTCCTTGGTGCGCTCTCTTGGCGATTCCCCCGAAGCCATCCTGACACTCAACAGGATCAATCATCCGCACCTGACCACCCTCTACCCTCCCCTATTGATGGCGGTGTTCGCCGCAGCGCAGTTCCTATTCCCATGGAACCTCGATGGGTTGCGCCTGATGCTTCTTCTGTTCGATGTGGGGGGGCATTTGATCCTGTGGAAGTTGGTGCGGATGCTGGGCCGCCCCCAGGCTTTGTGGGTGGCCTATGCCTGGTGCCCGCTGGTGATCAAGGAGTTTGCCAATTCAGCCCATGCCGATGGAGTGGTCATCTTTTTCATCCTGGCAGCCCTGCTCGCGGTTGCTTCAGGCAGGTGGCTGTGGGCTTATCTTGGACTCTCCATGGCGGTGCTGTCGAAGATCTTCCCCTTGATCCTTCTTCCCCTCCTCCTGAGCCATGGTTGGCGCGAGTCAAAGTCATCATGGAGATCTATCGTGCTGATAGGGTTGGGGACGGTGGCGGCCTTCATCCCGATGGCCATGGCGATGGGCATGCAAAGCGGAACCTATGCCTATGCCAGCTCGTGGCGGAAGAACAGCTGGTTGTTCCCCAAACTTGAGGAGCTTACGAGGTCCATGGGTCATGACCATGTGCCTGCGCGCTTTGTGTGCATCGGGATCATCGCCGTGGTTGTGGTTGTGGCCTCATGGCGCACTTGGAAGGGTGCGGCGGAATCCTTGTTCCGGGACTGCTTCGTGGTGCTGGGGGTGTTCTTCTGTCTTCTTCCGGCACAGTTTCCCTGGTATCTGACCTGGGTGTTGCCCTTTCTGGCTCTGTTCCCATCCCCTCCCTGGGTTTTGCTGTCTTGCCTCATGCCACTTTACTATCTTGGATTCTGGGTTGATTACACCCATGATGGTGGCGCGTCATCCATGGTCTCGGATGCCCAGCACAGGCACATTGTGGAACTTGAATTTTTGCCGATGATGGGGTGGTTTACCTGGATTGTGGCCAGGAAACATGCCGCCTGCATTTGGCGTCTTGCGGTGCGTCGATGTGTGAGATGAGGGGAGGTGGAAGGAGTGCCGCCCCAATTGGAGGAAATGAGGCCACAGACCCGTCTTTATTTTGTCTTTACTGTTCCCTGTTGCGCCCCATCGATGTCTGACATGGTGTGTGCAACACCCTAGAGAGAAACTGCCTGAAATCGGCTTGAATATTGATGCTGTGGCATGAAAACGCGGATTCAGAGCATCTGAATTATTTATGTGACTTGTTGTCATATTTCAGACCTTACTTTCCATAAGCCGTTGCTATAAAAGGAGTTAAATCATCACGTTTTCCATAGCTCATTTGCTTCATAGCACATCAAATTACAGCAAGGAGTCCTTAAACGAAAAGATGGTGGTGATTGGGTAGGCGAAGAGGGCAATTGAATTCAGATAAATTGGGCGTGACCCCCCTTGATGGAAGATCACGCCAGCGTTGATTATTTGTGAATAGATTACCTTTGAGAGTCTTTCCGAGGATGGCGCTGCGAATCAAGGACGCGCACTTCTTTATCCCAAGGTGTATCTACATCATTTGCCTTGATGTCAAATACCAATTCATCAATGTACTGGATTGCACTCATCCTTTCTTGATCGTCATTCGGATCATACCTCGTCACCACAGCGCATTCCTTTGTGAACTTAACCACTACCGCATATATGCCGGTTTGATTTGGGTCTTCGACTGCATGTTTAAGCATGCCCTCTTGTTTTTCCAGCGCAATTTCATGACACAGAAGTTCCAAGCGCTTTTTATTGCCACGGGCTTTTTTAAATTCCTCCCTGACCCTGCTGAGTTTGTCTGCGATCTCCTTTCTCTTGGATTCCAGTTCCGGGTAATTCGCATCCCCATGGTTTCCAGTCATTTCCCTGCATGCGTTACTGTTTATCATTGTCGTACCCCTTTCCCTTGAAAAATGTCCAGGTTAGGCACCGTGCCCAGCCTGAATATCGCAACCTGATATGCCACCAATTTTTCCATCGAAATCTCCTGTAAAAAAACCTATCGCGATTACACCACCGTTAAAATTGGATTTCTCTTGCGCCCTAGGTCATGTTGCCCCCTGCTCTTGGTTCTTTAGCACTTCATGTTCAGCGCTACCAGCATCCCCAGTCGCCGCGTCATCAGCCTCATTCCAGCGGCTTTTCTGCGCTTCGGACCACTGGGCATGTTCATCCACGCCCATGATGATGAACTTGCCGGGGCTGAGCTTGAATTTCAAGACCCGCATTTCACCATCGCGGTTCTTGGCGATGTCAATCTGAAAGGGTCTGAACCCATCGGGGCTTCGCTCCCCTTTCGAGTATTTGTAGGCATCCAGGAAATGAACCAGAAGCGCCACATCCGTTGCATTTTCGATGTCACCTGATTCCTTGAAGCTGAAGAGGCTCGGGGGGTCGAATGGATTTTGGTTCCGAGAGAGCTGTGACAGCATGACGAAGGGAATCCTGAAATCCTCCTTGGCAAGCTTCTGAACCCACCTTGCCGTGTCACTTACCTTGCGGGTCATGCTCTCGTTCCCTGGAAGCCTCCCTGCCAATTGCTGGAGGTAATCGATGATCACCAGGTCTGGCTTGCTTTCCTTGATTTTCCGAATCACCCCTCCCCTGGAGCTTGGAGATGAGAACTCAAGGGTGCTGGCATACATCGCATCAAGCTCGACCGTCGCGGCATCGATTGCAAGCGCATCTCCTTGGGAATAGTCACCAGCCCTCATCCGCTGGACAGACACGCCAGTCGCTGCCGCAATCAAACGCATGAGCAACTCATCCCCACTCTGCTCATAGGTCAGAAACAGTACCTTTTTCCCGGTACGCGCGACATTTTTCGCCAGAATCAGGGCGATGCCGGTTTTGAATCCGCTGGTCCTCCCGCCGATGGTGTACACAAGGCCTGGAACGAACCCTGGCAAGGCGGCATCCAATAGGGGTATCCCCATGGGGAAGCCCTCTCTGATCCTGGCTTTGACACGCCCTTGGATTTTCTTCAGGATGTTGGATGTGGAATCTGGCTCACCTTCTTGGGGGGGCGCGAACTTTATCAGGATGTCCTGAATGGCATTGAAGTCGGCATTTGCCGCCATTGCCGCATGCAATTCACGCCTGCCTGCCTGTGCGACAAGCTGGTTGATGTAATCTGAAAGTTCGAGCTTGGCTAGGTGGTCGAAGAGGTCGAGTTGAGAGATGGCTTCGAGATCGAACAGCTTGGGGTGGTTCGTGGCAAAAGCATAGGCATCGAACCGTCTCCCTGCGGCATATTCTGACATCAGGATTTCGAAGCGCGCCCTGTTTTGCTCGTCCAGGAAGTATTCCTTGCGAAGGCTCCTCGCATGTTCATACCCTTCCGCATGGCCGCTTCCCAATAGGGCCAGCATGTGGATAACCTGGTTCTCCAGATGGGATTGGTTAGGAGATGGATGAATCATGAAAGTTTGATCTGAGATGGGGTAGTTATTCCAGAAAAGTGCTGAGGTTGGCTTTTATTGGGCAACAGGAATTTCGGGCGCTTGACATAACTATCGAAGTTCAGGACCTTTACGATGGCTTGCCCCGATTCCATACGAGACGAAATCAGGGTGCCAGCAATCAAATCTGAGCGCCTTTTTTTCACCTGGTCTTCCGTTAGCCCAAGCGCTGTCATGAGTTTGGGGATTTGCCAGAGCGCCTCACCCCTTTTCACCCTGACCCTGCGTCCGTTGCGTAGGCTGACATTGCGATCCATGTAAGACGCCTTAAGGAGGAGATACATGAGCAAGGCGAATGCCTGCGACTTCGTCCTCCCTCCCTTCAAGTCCCCCAGGGCCTTATAGGCTCTGGCGCGCTCGATGATCAGGTAGCCAGAATTCACTTGACACCTCCTCTCATATCCATCCAGCGCTGTTCGAGCTTTATGACTTCCTTAAGTGGGTACCGCACTGAGCACCCTTTCTTCTCACCGAGGCGCACACCGATTTTTTCCTGTTCAAGAATCCTCCTGCATGCGGATGCCTCTTTCCTCCACCTGGCCGAGATGTCCTCAATCCCCAGGAAGATGGGCGGAGTCATGTTGGCCTTCACCTCCTGGAGCAGGGCGATGGCCTTCTCAATGCGGTCGTCTGTTTCTGTTGTGATCATGGGTGTTCTCCTGCTAAGATTTCGTTGTATGCCTCGCATGCAAGTCATAGTCTCAGATCACTACTGGAAACTGACTGGAATTCGACTGGTAAAAAATGGCTAAAAAATCGAGTAAAAATAAGCCTGGTGGGCACAAGCCATTTCCTATAGTAAAGCCGCTGGCTGAGTTCCCGATTCCTATTGGGCCGTGGAAGGCGGATGAAAGAACAGGTGAATTGGATCATAGGCCTTACCTCATGGGTGATGGCCCTAATTTCACCATGAGGAATAGGGACGCTTCGCTTGCAAGAATCGGCCACGACAACACTAAGGTATCCGAACAAGTATCAAAGGATCTGAAGTCGAACAAGTCACTCCACAAGAAAACATCGAATATGTTGGATGGGTTGCAGGTGAAGCCGGATGCCCCATCGGTGGTAGTGATGACTCGCGGGCTCAGATTGGAGGTCTGTGCCGACAGAAAGCATGTCAAAGTCGATGGACAACCAAAAAAAATGACCGATCAGCAGTATCGGGTAGTTGAGTTCTATGTGGAGAAGGGCTTGAAGGATTCGACGCCGTTTCATTACAGAAGTGCCTTGGAGGAGCTTAAGATTCCAGTGGGTCATTGGGATGAGCCTGAGGGTGAGGATGTTGAGACGGAAGAGGAAGTCATCAGGAGCATGACCCGAGCCCAGTCGAAGGAGATGATTAAGGTGTCAAAGCCTCTCAAGCTACCCACAATGAGCGAGATTTTTAGGGAAAGTAACAGCAACAATGGACATGATGTGTACAAAAAAGTGTTTGATGATGATGGTAGGGGGAACTTCAGGATTAAGCCGGCTTTCTTGGAAGTGTTGAAGGACTAAGCGGGTCTCCTTACTAGAGTCATGGATTGATCCTGATTCATGCAGAACTCATCAGGCTTCATAAATTCCGACTTGCCCACGGCATCCTTGGGCACGAAATGGGCGTAATACTTGGCGCAGATCTCCGGAGAATTCCCCATCATGATTGCAATCTCGTCCAGCGTCTTTCCCCCCTTGATGTTCAGGCTTGCGAAGGTGTGCCGAAAGTCCCTCACAAGCCAAGGGAAGCCCAGTTGCTTCCGTACAGCGCTGAACTCGCCTGAGAAGCGGTCCTCATGCCACCTTTTCCCGGTGGGGGATGGGAATATCCAGTCGCAGGCTTTCCCATTCTTATGAGTCATCAATTGCTCCCATAGAACGGGTGGGATTTCCACCTCCCGTTCATTTCCTGTTTTCGTGTCCCAGGTCTTATTCCCATCCTTCTTTGGCCTGATATACATCCACCTTGCCCCATCTTCCTCGATGATGTCATCCCACTTCAACCAGAGCGCCTCAGATCTGCGCAGACCAAGAAAAATGTAGGTCATCACCAAGGTGAGCATGGTCCGGTGCTTGCGGGCCGCCATAGCCTTCTGGTCATTGATGTAGGGTGAGTCATGGTGGAGCATGGCATCTCGTTCGGATGCCTTACTGAGACTGGCAAACTTACTGCAAATATCATTGATCTCGGTCTTGCTCAGATACTTGATGGACGACCTGTCAATCTTCACCACCTTTTTCTCGATACTTTTGATGGGGTTGCCAACATCGGGATACAGCTTGGTCCTGATGCAGTATGAGAAGAAGGTGTGAAAGGCCTGCCGGTATTTGTTGTAGTGGGCCTTGCCGAAATTCTTGCCGCCTTCGTAGCATTCGTTGATGAAGTTGGTCATGGAATTCACTGTCATGTGGCTGAGCGTCTTCACGCCCTTCTCCAGGATGTATTTATCCAGCACCCTCTTTTCCTCCCTGTTGAATTCCACGCTACGATCGGCGTTGAAGGCCCAATACTCCCCGAGGATGTCCTCGATGGGCCTGTCGCTGATGCTTGATGATTGGATTCCTGGCGTTTGGCTGTTATGACGGTTCATCAGCCTGTCCAGCATGCTGACAGCATCGTGATATGACTTTGTTTTGAGGGATTCGCGGACCCGCCTGCTCCCGTCCCTTGGGGTGAACTGGGCAAAATATGTTCCCCCTCTTAGCCATAGTCCGGTGGGCCACGACTTTTTTCTGGTCATCTTAGAAGGCATTCTGGTTCCTCATTTCCACCCGCAATGTAGTCTTGTGCCACTGGCAAATGACTGGCAACCAACTGGCAGTGGAAGGGTGGGGGAGTGGGGCCTCAATTTTTGGCGAGTGACACAAAATTGACACAGTCCTCCCGTTTCCTATCCACGGATTCGGGGAGAAACCTTATAATCTGCGTGAAAACGAGAAGTCGCGGGTGTAGCTCAATGGTAGAGCGCCAGCTTCCCAAGCTGGCTACGAGGGTTCGATTCCCTTCACCCGCTCCAATTTTCCCTATTTGGTTTTCCACTGGGTCCGACGCTCCTCCTTGGCAAGATGGGCTGCTGCCGTGGTGTGCATGCGTCCCAGGAGCTCAAGAATTCCGAGAGTTCCGAAATATAGAAACCCGAAGGCCAGAGGCTTTTCAGGATTGCGGCCCCACTCGCCGCCCAGTTCACGGAAGAATTCCCTGTTGTAGTCTCCGTTCTTGAGCCCAAGTTCAGGAAGGGGGATGATCACGGTGAGGAAGGCGAACAGGATGTAGGCCCCGATGGCGCAGCCCCAGCGCGTGTCGATGGTGGCTCGAATCAGGGCATCCGACCCCTGAGATCCGGGCTTCCTGTTGAAGGTGTCCGTCATCTTGCCAAGGGTCATCCAGACCAGGGGGAGGACGGGCCAGAGGGCCTTGGCGATGAGGCAGTACCCTATCAGGAAGAGGGAATAAAAGAGGGACATTCCGATGAGGACCTTCACGGCTCCTTCCAGAGCGGCCTTGGCCATGAACCCGTAGCCGTGGACCAACACAAACTCCACGCCAATCAGGATGGCGAGCTCACCGGCGGTGTCTTGTCCAAGGCAGGAGGGATTGATCCAGGTCGCCAGGTACGCCCCCGACAAACCCAAAAGTGGCAGGCCCGTCAGGAGGTTCTGCATGATGCTCCCGGATGGTATGGAGGCCTCCTTGAACGGTGGGCTCAAGCTCATGAGATCATCATAAGCGGAGAAATCCCATCGGCCTTGAGTGCCGCTCCCGGCATTCAGCCCATCACTGAAGGGCCCTCTTCACCGTCTCCAGTTCGGCGATACCCACCACACGATCGGGATGGTTGGCCTCGACAGTGCCGTCTTCCTTGAGCTCAAGGAGCCAGATCGCCTTGCGGCCCTCGTGAATTTTGTGTTCCACCCGGGGGCAGGAAAGCTGGGTCGGGTTCCGCCATTTCAGGACCCTGTCGGCCAACTTTTCCGGGCCCTTGAGGATGGATTCCACCTTCAGCCTGCCCTGGCCCTCGTCGGTGGTGCCATCCGACGACTCTTTCACCTCCACCAGGGTGGCCACCACGATCAGATCGGATTGCCCGATCAGTTCGCCGAGAGGAACGGACTTCCATTCGGCCAATCCGGTTGAGGAAACCAGCGCCATGACAAGGGAGAAGAGCCACTTTTTCATCATCACCTCCTTCAGGGGGCCTCCCTTGGATGGTCCCGCTTGCTCAATGGTTTCAATTTTTTGATGCGGGCGACCCTCCGGACCCTAGAATGTGGGCCTGATGAGCGAGCGCATCAAGGTGAAGGCCGGTGAAACGCTGGAGGCCGCCCTCCTTAGGGCCTTCGAGGGGATGAGCAAGACCCGCCTCAAGACCCTCCTCCGGGACGGCCGCGTGAGCGTCAATGGCGTGGTGGTGGAAGGCGCCTTGATGGGGCTTTCGGGGGCCGAAGAGGTGGTGGTGGGCCCGCGCCAGGCCAAGGGACCTCGCGACAGGGTCGAGCCCCCGTTCCCCATCCTGTTCGAGGATGAGGCCCTCATCGCCGTCGAGAAGCCGGCGGGGCTCCTTTCCATCGGCACCGAGAACAAGAAAGACGGCACCCTGTACAGCCTCCTCAACGAATACCTGGAATGGCGCACCTTCGGCAAGGAGCACGCCTACATCGCCCACCGCCTCGATCGGGAGGTCTCCGGCGTTGTCCTCTTCACCAAGTCCACGGCCCTCAAGCAGACTGTGATGGACCAGTGGCCCAACGCGGTGAAGACCTACATGGCGCGGGTGGAGGGCCTGCCCCCGAAGCCGGAGGACACGCTGGTGGCGCATCTCCGGGAAAACCGCGCGCATGTGGTCTATGCCGACGAGCCCGGCAAGTGGACGAAGGAGGCCGTGACGCACTACCGCCTGGTCAAGAAGGTGGGCAGCGGCTGTCTGTTGGAAGTGAGGCTGGGCACGGGCCGCCACCAGCAGATCCGCGCCCAGCTTTCGGGCATGGGTTGCCCCATCGCGGGCGACAAAAAATACGGCGCGCAGGGGCGCTTCCACGGCCGGATCGCCCTGCACGCCGCATCGTTGGAGGTCGCCCACCCTGTGACGGGTGAGCGACTCACGATCACCAGCCCCCTGCCCGGGTCATTCCATTTCCCGGGCTAGGGATCACTGCGACTTGTTCTGGGCGACTTCCTTCTCCAGATCCTGGAGATATTCGGTCAGGTCCTCATCGCAGGACTTTTCCTTGGCATATTTCTTCAGGGCTTCCAGCTCCTCGGCCACCGTGCTGATGCGGTATTCGGCAATGATGTTGTGGTATTTGGTGGGTTCAAGCTCGGTGTAGGTGTGGCTCGAGATTTTGGTGGCGGCGTCATAGTTCCACATGACACTCTTGCCGCCCTCCCAGGCCGAGGGTTTCTGCTCGAACTGTTCCACCGGAATCTCGGTGTGATGGATCCTCAGCGTGGCCTTGCCGATGGCTCCCTTCCAGCCCGCGCCTGTCTGCAGGATGTATTCCACCCAGCGGGTGCCGGTGCCGGTGGCGATATGGGCTTCGTGCACGTCGCCACGGTAACGCGGTCCCCTCACCGCGTACCACTTGGCCTCGGGCTCTGTCCAGTAGCTCACCACGATCTTCACTTCCTGCTTGGGGGCGAAGGTCATGTCCCAGCAGAGCCAAGAGCGGAAGTTGCCGACCTGCTTGAGGCGCTCATCCGTCGAATCCTTGATTTCCTCTTTGCCATCCAAGGTCATGGCCTGTGAGCCCAGCTTCTTCACTTTAAACATCTGGGGCTTGCCATCCACCTCCACCTTGAAGTCCTTCAGTTCCTTATCGAAGAGGCTGGGGAAGCCCACCTCGAAGGTGCAGGGTTTGTCGCCATCGTTGACCATCGAAAACTCGACCCGGCAGAGGTTCTTTGTCTTCCCGGGGGTTAGATCCACGATTTCCCAGGCCATGCGCACACTCTCGTTGCGGTCCTTGTCGGCATGCAGGCCGTGCCAGTCCACCTCGGAGGGCATGGGGGCCACATCGGCCATCAGGGGGTTCAAGGACAGGGTGCTCAAGAGGGCAGCAAGCAGAATGGGTTTCATCATGGAATCTCCTTGGCCCTGAGATGCAACGAGGGGGGGCCTGGGTTTCAGTTTTTTTGGAATCGGTTAAATCAGGTGAGGGTCAAAAAAATGTGCGTCTAATGTATGCCTTCCATACAAGCTCATTGCGGAACATTTTTTTAAAAATATTCAAAATCGCTGTTTTTATCGATTTTTTGAAGATTGAGTTGATTTTTAATTTGGATCAGGATGCTAAAAAATGTCGTTATATCATTAGCCTTCCATACAAGTTCGCTTTTCAAAAAAATCTAAAAAATATTGAAAACTTTCTGATTATGTTGAATTGACGGGAAAATTATTTTTTAAAGATGGATGGACTTCAAGATATCCAGCCTGCCAATCGATAATAGCCACACATATGTCCACCCTAAAGATAGAATGAAGTCCATGGAAATAGTGTGGGTCAAAGAGCGGATTTCAGTGCTGGCGGCCTTTCGCCCGGAAGACGACCATGACGGAATTGCCGGGAGGGTGCGGGGCCCCTGCGAAGTGCTGCGGGTGCGCTGGAAGCAGACGGAATACCGGGATCTGACGCAGACGGCCCGCTGGCTGGGACGCGAGGGCCGCGAGGTGATCGAGCACATCACCGTGAAGACCACGGCGGGGGATGTGCTGTGGCTAACGCACAACCGGATGCAGGGGGTGTGGGTGCTGGAGAAGATCCAGGTGATGGCGTGAGAAGGGCGATGTGTGAAAAGGGGGGGTGGATCTGTAGGGGCGCGCCGCAGCGCGCCCTGGAAGGCAGGGGGGGGTATGAAGGGGCGCCGTGCGCGGCGCCCCTACACGGAGATGGGATGCGATGGATCGGCTGATCGCCCACATCGACATGGACAGCTTCTTTGCCTCCTGCGAGGAGGCCTGCAACCCGGAGCTCCGCCAGAGGCCCCTCATCGTCTGCGGGCGCTTCGAGCGCGGCGTGGTGACGGCGGCCAACCTGATGGCCAAGACCAACTTCGGGGTGAAAACGGGCATGAGTGGGGGGGAGGCCCGCCGGCTCTGCCCCGACGGCGTCTTTGTGGTGGGGGATCTCGACAAGTACATCCACTTTTCCAAACGCATCAACGAACTGATGCGCGCCTTCTCGCCCAAGATCGAGCCCTACAGCATCGACGAACTCTTTCTCGACTTGAGCGGCTGTCCCGGGGCCGATGACCCCCGGGGCCTCGCCCTGCGGATGAAGGGGGTGATCGCCGAGGTGCTCGACCTTCCCAGTAGTGTGGGCCTGGGGCCCAGCCGCTTCCTGGCAAAGATGGGCTGCAGGCTGGGGAAGCCCGACGGGCTCATGGAACTCGATGCCGAGGGTTTCCGCCGGGCCTATTGGCCCAAGGCTCCATCGAGCCTCTGGGGCATCGGCCCCCGCGGCGAGAAGGCCCTCGTGAAGCTGGGCATCGCCACCATCGGGGATCTGGCGCTCTATCCGCTGAAGGTGCTGGAATCCAACTTCGGGGTGCGCGGACGCTGGTATCACGACATGGCCTGGGGGCGCGACGAGAGTATGGTGGGTGCCCTGAACGAAAGGCCCCAGGCCTCGTACGGGCACAGCCACGTACTGAGGAAGGACAGCTCCGACCTGCAGGCCCTGCGCGCCCTGCTGTACCGCTTGTGCGACGGCTGTGCCGCGCGCATGCGCGCTGACGGCGTGAAGGGGCGCACCGTGCACCTGGCGGTGGGCTGGGAGCGCAAAGAGTGGGCGGGGCACCAGGAGACCCTGCCCGAGGCCGTCGACAGCGACACGGCGATCTTCGCCTCGGCGTGGAAGATCTTCCGGATGCTCGGCGGCGAGGAGGGATCGGTGCGCTCGCTGGCGGTGAGCGTCTCGAACCTCACGGGGCAGGCCGTGGAGAGGGAGGGGGACCTCTTTGCCGGATTGCCATTCTTTGCCGGGAGGCCGTCCAGCGATGGTTCTGGTGTAGGGGCGCCGCGCACGGCGCCCTTCAGGCGCCCACCCACGGATCGGGCGCGCGAGGGCCGCCTCCTGTCGGCCCTCGACAAGGTGCGCGCCATCTACGGCGACAGCGCCCTCATGCGCGGCGCCCAGCTCGACGACTTCAAATCCCTCAAGGCCGTCCACTTCCAGACGGCGCGGAGGTTCCAGTCTTAACCCCCTCCCCCTTTTGGGGGGAGGCTGGGTGGGGGGCTTGAAAGAGTACGTGATGCAATGAAGGGCGCCGTGCGCGGCGCCCCTACACGGAAAAATCAGGCGTGTAATAACAATCTTCATTCCAACGTAATGGGTTTAAGGAAACGTACTCGCGGATGCGGTTTAAATCGTCCTCGCTACGGATAATGTGTTCGTAGTAATTGCGTTGCCATATCGGCTGGTTCTTGGGCCATCCGCATTCACGGGCCCGGCGCGTTACCGCAGCCTTGAAACTGCAAACAATGGTTCCAAGGGATCGTGGGATGGGGCCACGGCTTTTCTCTCGTCCGTGTAGGGGCGCCGCGCACGGCGCCCTATCCTGCACCCATCCAAGCATCATGGTGGCATGGAAGTGATTGGGCATGATGACACTGGAATCCAAACGAACATCGTTGCGCAAACACGCCGTCTTATTCCATTCTTTTTGAACAATCACCCCCCAATCATTCAAGATCATTTTCCCATGGGTGATGTGTCCAAAAACACAGGCTCCGCCGTTTGCACAGATGGTGATGAAATAGCCGTATGGCAATGCATAGTTGTGCCATGGAATTCTGATGGAACGGCGATGTCCTCCCATGAATTGAGAATACACATGATGGGGACAAATTAAACGCGGAGTCACAAGATGGGGTTAAGGGCGCCGTGTGCCCTGGCAGGCGCGGGTATGAAAGGGCGCCGTGCGCGGCGCCCCTACACGGATGGAAGAGGTTTTGGGGCTCCTACCACCATTTTCGGGGTTTCCCCTCCGCCTTGAGATCCTTGAGGCTGGGTTGGCACAGGGCCTTGAAGCGGCCTTGCATCTCCTCCACCGAATCCCCACCCAGCTTTTCGATCAGCGCTTCCGTGATCACCAGCGCCATCACCGCCTCGCAGACGACCGCGCCGCGGGGCACCGCGCAGATGTCGGAGCGCTCATAGGCGGCGTCGGCCTCCTGGCCGGAGGCGAGATCGACGCTGGGAAGCCCCTTGAGCAGTGTGCTCAGGGGCTTGAAGAAGACATGGGCCACGAGGGGCTCGCCGTTCGAGATACCGCCCTCTAGGCCTCCAGCGCGGTTGGTGGGGCGTGAGATCACTTCTCCCTCCAGGCGGATGGCATCGTGGACCTGGGAACCGCGCAGGAGATGGGCGCCCTCGAGGCCGATCATCACGCCCTTGACCGAGGGGATAGCACCGAGCCTTCCCATCAGGATCCCGTCAAGACGCCTGTCGGCCTGCATGCAGGAGCCCAGCCCGGCGGGAACGCCCGTGGCCGCCACCACCACGGAACCGCCGAGCGTGTCGCGCTCCTTGCGGGCCTTGTCGATGAGGCGGGTCATCTCTGCCGAGGCATCGGGGTCCGGGCAGCGGACAGGATCGTTCTCGGCCGTGGCCCAGAGCGTTTCCCAGTCATGGTCATTCTCCAGGCGGGCCTCCACGGCCCCGATGGCCGACACAAAGGCCCCGATCCGGATGCCAAAAACCCCGAGCAGTTGGGCGCAAAGGGCCCCGGCAGCGGTGCGGATGGCCGTCTCGCGTGCGCTGGCGCGCTCGAGCGTTACA
>JBFWNO010000074.1:0-13720 GCA_050251015.1 Planctomycetota bacterium | reverse complement strand
CCTCAGGCGGCGGCCCCCCCCTCTTCCAGTTTCTTGACGTGATTCTGCACTGCACCGGCAATGTTGGATGCCGGAGATTTCAATTGAGACGCCAGACGCGAGCCACAACCCGCGATAAGGCCGGCAATGCCCGAGAGCAAATCCTGCCTTGAGGGCATCTTAGACAGGGAAATAACCCCGTCCTGGCCCAAGACCTGGCCTTCAAATACGGCACCCTTGATAGCAACCTTTTCCTGCTTCTTGGCCCAGTCCACAAGGGCCTTGGCCAGCGCCACCACATCGGAAGCGCCCGTGGCGACAAAGCTGGGACCCTTCACCAGAGTCTCCACACCCTTCAAGGATGAATCCTTGAGGGCCTTGCGGGCCAGGGCTCCCTTGACTCCCGTCACCTTCACTTGGTTCTTACGCATGGCTGAACGGAATTCGAAGGTCTCAGCGCTGTCCAATGTCGAGATGTCGACGATGATGCACTCGTTCACACCGGCAAATTTTTTGCCGAGTGAATCAATCATCATCTGCTTGACTTCCTTACTCATGCGCTATTCCTCCTGTTCCTGCAGGGCCAACCTGACACCCGGACTCATCGTGGCGCTGAGAGTCACTGAGCGAATAAAGTTTCCCTTGGAACTTGCGGGTTTGAGAACCCTCACGTGCTCGATGAAAGCATCAATGTTTTCCTTGAGTTGGGCATCAGAGAAAGACAACTTACCGATCGGGGCGTGCACATTGCCTCCCGCATCAGAACGAAACTCAATCTTGCCAGCCTTAAATTCCTTGACGGCGGTACCGATATGGTCGGTCACGGTGCCACTCTTGGGCGAGGGCATCTTGCCCTGGGGTCCCAGAACGCGTCCGAGCTTGCCCACCTGGCCCATCATGTCGGGACTGGCGATGGCCACATCGAAATCCATCCAGCCGCCCTCAACCTTCTTAACGAGCTCCTCGGCACCCACCTCATCAGCACCGTTCTTGCGGGCATCCTCGGCCTTGTCGCCACGGGCGAACACAATGACCTTCTTGGATTTCCCTGTGCCGTGCGGAAGACTGAAACTGCCGCGAATGTGCTGGTCGGCCTGCTTGAAATCAATACCAAGACGCACAGCCACATCTAGCGTTTCATCAAACTTGGCTTTCTTGAACTGACGGATCTTCTTGAGACCCTGTGTAGGCTCAAGCATTTCGCCTTCGCCGACCTGCTTGATGTTCTCGTTGTAACGTTTGGATCGTGTCATGACATCACCCCGTGATCTCGACGCCCATGGATCGGGCCGTGCCCGCCATGATCTTCATGGCTTGTCCAATGTCTGTGGTGTTGAGGTCGGGCAACTTTTGCTTGGCCACATCCTCCAGTTGTTTGCTTGTGATTTTGCCAACCTTGTCGACGTTAGGGACCTTGGATCCCTTCTCGATGCCTGCGGCCTTGCAAATCAGGACACTGGCCGGTGGCTGCTTGACGATGAAGTCGTATGAACGGTCAGAATAGACAGTGATAATGATGGGAACAACCGTCCCCATAAGTGCCCTGGTCGCTTCATTGACCTTGCTCACAAAATCGCCAATGGGAACTCCGTGCTGTCCCAAAGCCGGTCCCACAGGTGGTGCCGGGGTCACCTGGCCAGCCGTCACCTGCAATTTGATGATACCGGTGACTTCTTTCGGACCACCCTTGGCTCCGGGCTTCCCGCCCTTTGCTCCACCCTTGTCTCCACCTGGTTTAGCCATGCGTCACATCCTCAAACGGGTTCAACTTGCCAATATTCGAGCTCGACCGGAGTGGCCCTACCAAAGATCGTGACCACCACGCGCACCAATCCCTTGGAGGCGATGACCTCGTCGACGAAACCGTCGAAATTCTCGAAGGGACCTTCCTTGATCTTGATTGCATCGCCGGCCTTAAAGCCGATCCTGAGCTCAGGCTCGCCTTCATCGGCACCTTGCAAGCGAAGAAGACGCTCCACCTCGTGATCCTCCATAGGATTCATGGGCGGCAACTCGCCAGGTGTGGGCTTCTTGCGTATTTCGCGACCGATGAAATCTCCGATGCCTGGCGTGTCCATGATGGTGTACCAGGTTTTTTCGTCGTAGATCATCTCGACAAGGATGTAACCAGGGAACAATTTTTGGTCCCTCACAACCTTCTTACCACCCTTGATCTCCTGCACCTTTTCAGTGGGGATCAAGATACGGCCAAACATGTCCTGCTGGTTGTTCTTTGCAATAGAGCCGCGAAGACTGTCTGCAGCATAGCTTTCACGACCCGACTGGACACGGATGACGTAGAAGCGCTTGCGAGGCACTGTTGCATCTTGGGATTGACCCATCAAAGCACCACCCTCATCAAGCGCTCAAAGCCAAAGTCAAGACAGGCCAGCACGATGGCCATGAAGATCACAACGAAAACCACAACTGTGGAGCTCATACGAAGCTCATGGGTTTTGTCCATGAAGCCCTTGGCTTCCATGTTCAAAGGCCACACGGACTTGCGCATCTCACCTTCAACCTCGGCAAGGAAATCACCGGCCTTGGGATGGAACAGGCAGACCCAAACCGAGGTCAACAGCATGGCCAAGGACAAAACAGCGGCAATCGCATGGGACAAGGTCACGTCCATGCCCGATACGTTTGTCAGGACCCAAGATCCTTCAGCCAAACCGTAGGCTGCAAGAAACTGCTGAAGTCCAAAAAAACCGAAGCCCGACAATCCGAGCATAAGGCTCAGTGCCGATACCCTTGCGATTCTTCCATGTTCAGGTTTATGCATTTTTCCTTCTATCTTGACTATCGCCAACTTGGCAGGCCAGGAGGGATTCGAACCCACAACACCCGGATTTGGAATCCGGTGCTCTACCAGTTGGAGCTACTGGCCTCTATTTCTTACGTTCCTTGTGGGTGGTGTGCTTGCGGCACGTGGGACAGAACTTGCTTCGTTCTATCTTCGGGGCCCCCACAACGAAGTTGCGGGCCGTGCGGTAATTCCTACCAGCGCAGACCGTGCATTCGAAAGTGAAGGTTTCCCTGCCCATGTGCCTCTCCCGTTCCTAACCTACATCAGTCCGTGATCTTGCTCACTGTGCCAGCGCCAATGGTCTTGCCACCTTCGCGGATAGCGAAGCGGAGCTTTTCTTCCATGGCCACCGGTGTGATCAGTTCGACATCCATTTCCACGTTGTCGCCAGGCATAACCATCCCGACGCTTTCAGGAAGGGTGCAGACGCCCGTCACGTCCGTGGTGCGGAAGTAAAACTGGGGCCTGTAGCCAGTGCGGAAGGGCTTGTGACGGCCACCTTCATCGGGCTTCAGGATGTAGACACTGCCCTTGAACTTCTTGTGGGGAGTGATGGAACCTGGCTTGCAGATGACCTGCCCACGCTCCACATCCTCTTTTTTGAGACCGCGAAGGAGCAACCCGGCGTTGTCACCGGCTTGACCCTGTTCCATTTCTTTGCGGAACATCTCGACACCGGTCACCGTGGTTTTCTGGGTGTCCTTAATGCCAACGATTTCAACATCTTCGTTGATTTTGATGACACCGCGGTCGATCCTGCCTGTGCAGACCGTACCACGACCTTCAATCGAGAACACGTCTTCGATGGCCATGAGGAACGGCTTGTCCAGCACACGGGCCGGCGTGGGAATGAACTCATCGACAGCCTTCATCAATTCAAAGATGCACTGGGCATCCTTCTCTTCGGCCGTCTTCGTCTCGAAGGCCTTGAGCGCACTGCCACGAATAATTGGGGTCTTGTCGCCTGGGAATTCATACTTGTTGAGAAGGTCGCGGATTTCCATTTCCACAAGGTCGATGAGTTCGGGGTCGTCGACCATGTCGCATTTGTTCATGAACACGACAATCGAGGGCACACCCACCTGGCGGGCGAGCAGGATGTGCTCGCGGGTCTGGGGCATCGGACCGTCAGCGGCACTCACGACAAGAATGGCACCGTCCATCTGGGCGGCACCGGTGATCATGTTCTTCACATAGTCGGCGTGACCGGGGCAGTCGACGTGGGCGTAGTGGCGGGACTGGCTTTCATACTCCACGTGTGTGGTGTTGATGGTGATCCCACGGGCCTTTTCTTCAGGCGCGTTGTCGATCGAGGCATAGTCGCGGGCCGCAGCCAGATTCACACGTGACAGCACGGTACAGATGGCTGCTGTGAGCGTGGTCTTACCATGGTCGACGTGACCGATGGTGCCGATGTTCACGTGGGGCTTGTTCCTGACGAATTTTTCCTTGGCCATGTTCCTCTCCTCTACCTTTTGTTCACCTGATGTTGGAGCTGCTGGAGGGGATTGAACCCTCGACCTCATCCTTACCAAGGATGTGCTCTACCACTGAGCCACAGCAGCATTTTGTGCGACTGGCGCGCCAGGGGCGGAATAATCTACCAAAAATTGAGCCCCGGTCAAGGGTCAATCTGGCAAACTACTCTGAAACCACTGCGGAAAAATGGAGCGGGTGAAGGGAATCGAACCCTCGTAATCAGCTTGGAAGGCTGACGCTCTACCATTGAGCTACACCCGCCTCAGGCCTTGGCCAAAAAAGCCAGAGCCAAAGGTCGCTTCACCGCTCCCACAATTCCTCGTGGTTCCAACGCAGTGGGTGGATTTTATAACAAGTCATTGGAATGTCGAGATAAATATATTGTTTAAGCTTTAATTATTTATTGGTTGTTGGTGGTGGGGGAAGGATTCGAACCTTCGAAGGCGTAAGCCAACAGATTTACAGTCTGTCCCCTTTGGCCACTTGGGTACCCCACCTAAAGAATCTTGGAGCCGGTGGAGGGAGTCAAACCCACGGCCTACGGTTTACAAAACCGTTGCTCTATCGCTGAGCTACACCGGCGGACGCCCGCATTGTAGGCAAAGCGCCATTGGGGAATCAACTGCCGAGCGGCCTCGCCGGGTTGCCAACCACTGTGACTCCCTCCTGAACATCCTTTATCACCACGGCCCCCGCCCCCACCACGGCATCAGCCCCCACCCTGATTCCAGGAACGAAAGATGCCCCACAACCCACAAACACCCGGTCACCCAAGGTGATTCTTCCCGGCAAGCGGGCTCCTGGAGCCACGTGGACACAAACCCCCAATTGGGCGTCATGATCGATACTGGCACCGTGATTCACAATGCACCCCGCACCCAGGACAGACGCCGTGGCTACCACAGCCATGGGTGCCACCCAACTTCCTGGACCAATGACAGCATGCCCGCTCACCCAAGCCTTGGGATGGATGAGAGATACAGGTTCGTGCCCCGTCTGGAGCCTGACTCTTCCCATGGCCTGATCTCGAGCAGCATTGGTTCCTATCGCCACGTGCCACGATGCTCCCGGATACCGAGCACAGGCCTCCTCAAAGGGACCAAGATGTGGAAAACCTGGAACATCCCTTGAAGGACCGATGTCATCGGCAAATCCCAGCACCGTCCAACCCAATTCCAGCGCGGTGTCCAGCACCACCCGACCATGTTCCCCCAATCCATAGAGGATCAGCTCCCGACTCACAGGGGAAACTCCGGCCATTCTGGGAGGTGGAACTTTTGACGCAACTCCCGGATGTTTTCCTGCGTCATGAGTTTCATGTTTCCCTTGCAGGCCAAAAGCGTGCGGCTCATCAGGGCACCCGGCGGCTCTGAAGCTACAGTCAGAATTTCGCCCTTGGTCTGTCGTGGGGCGCGCATTTCAAGCACCTGGAAAGAAAGGCCATCGCGATGCTCCATGGAGTGAGGGATCACGGTGACTTCAGCCAGGTCCCCAGATTCAAAAAGGAGGGTACGGAGGGAATAGGGTTTGTCCGTCGCCTGCAACCAAGGGATCACCAGCTCAGGGGTCGAACAAAACCATCCTTGGGGCTCCTTGATATGGGCGTTGTAATCCTTGCCATCCTTGCGCATCGCCAAGCTGAATCCTGTGGCATCCCTGTTCATGGCGAACACCTTAACACTCGGGGGTTGGAAGACCTGGGTGGTGCGCATGATCAACCGCAAAGACACCGGTTTCCAATCATGGGCTAGGTTCCACTGGGCCCTCGAAACCTGCCAACTCCCGTTGGTGAAGATGGCCATTCTCTCCTCAAGTTTCAAGGATTGGGTCGGCCCAGCTCCGGTGGCATCAAGAGTGCAGAACCGCATCCCGCAAAGCTCGCCTTGCCTGTAAATCGCAAAATGCTCCTCGCGATGAAAACCATCGGAAAGTTGGCGAAGATTCGATACCAGCAGGTCGCCTCTTCTCAGCAACTCGCCCTCGGGGGGAGCTATCTCACCATGGCTTTCTTGGTCGGGCAGAGAACCCGAGGCGCAAGAGGCCAAGATACAGATCAGAAACAGGATCACCCATCTCATTGTTCACTCCTGACCCTAGACCATGAGCCAAAGGGGACCCCATCGTAACCCGAGCGCATATCCGCGCGACAGAGCCCCTCTTCCTCCTCCATCCTCTCAGCCAACCTGGCCTGCCAAGGCGCAGGGTGATCGGCAGCCTCGGGAGGGATATGGAGGGGAGCACCATACCGGACAGAGATCCTGGCCATGGGCTTTGGGCAACGGAAGGAATCCCAACTGCCGAAACAGTGCATGCGATCCGCCCAGGCTCCCACAGGCGAGATGGGAGCCCCGGTGCGGGCCGCCAGAAAGATGATCCCTGGGGCCACCACGCGGGGCGGACCCTTGGGGCCATCCGGTGTGACCACGACGTCATGTCCCTCCTTCATCTCACGCAGAAGGCGCACAAGGGCCCTGCCCCCCCCGCGGGTGCTGCTGCCTCGCACCACGCACATGCCCAACCGGCGGATGACCCCGGCGATATGCTCCCCATCGGAATGCTCACTGATAAGCACACGGGCCGTGTATCCCGTGAAGTTCCCTGTCAATAACAGAATGTTGCAGTGCCAAAAAGCCACCAGGGTTGGAAGCCCCCGCTCTTGCCTGGGCTCCACATGCTCACGAAAACCCTGCACCTTCGATTGGCAAGTCTCGAACAGTCCCCTTACCAGATAGGCCCCGGCTGTGGCGCTGACATGATGCACCCACGAAGGCTTACCCGAAACCCCGCGCTCCCGGGCCCGGACATCGAGCGTGAAGGAGGACGCATCGGCTTCGATCCTGCTCATGAACCCTCCATGAGATCCCTATCCCTGAGCAGGTGATGATAACGTCGAGCGAATCGGTGGGCCTCATCCCGGGCATGCTGGAGAACACGGAGGGCCGTCTCGTGGCGGGAAAGGACAATGGCCCTGGATCTTCCTGGAATATGGATCTTCTCTTCCTTTTTCGCCAGTGCCATGAGCTTGGTGGCCGAAGTGTACTCCCCCACCACTTCCACGCCCACGGTCAACTGTCCGGCCCCCCCATCCAGCAACAGAAGATGGGGATAGGGTTGCTGCTCGTCTTTGAGGCGCCTGAATCGGCGGGAGAGGGCCTCGCGCATGGCTCCATAGTCGTCGCTTCCAGCTGCCGTTTGGATGCGCATGTGGCGATAGCCCTCGCGGAAAGGTTTTCCGTCGATAAAGGTCACCACTGAGGCCACCGTTTCTCGGCCCTGGAGATGGGCAATGTCGTAGGCTTCCAAAGTGCGAGGGACAAAATCCATCTTCAGGATGGTCGCCAGCTGTTCCATGCCCTCCTTTGAATTCAGCGGGGCAATTTCCTGTTCAGGTTGCTGCCCCAGGGGCCCTGCGGTCTTGAGGCCTTCTAGGGCCCGCAGGCGGTCCCGGGCCAGGGCCGCCTTTTCATACTCCAAGGAGCGGCTGGCCCGGGCCATCTCGACCTCCAGCTCAATCTTCACCTCCCGGGTGCGCCCCATGAGCACTCTCCTGAGGCCTGCCAGGTCGTCGGCATAGGACTGCGGGTCGATGCGATCGGCACAGGGTGCTGTGCATCGGCCGATGTGGTGGAGAAGGCAGGGGCTGAAGGAACGGTTGGCGGGATCTGAAGGCCGGATATCCAATTCACATGTTCTGAAGCGGAAGATCTTCTGGAGGAGATCAAGAGCAGGCTTCAGGCTCCCCCCTGCCACAAAGGGCCCTATGTAATCGCTCCCCTTCCGATGGGGATCCCGGGTCACGCGGACCCGGGGAAACGGCTCATCCGTTGTGATTTCGATGTAGGGGAAACTTTTGCCGTCCTTCAGAAGTTCGTTGTAGGGAGGCTGGAGATCTTTGATCAAACGGGCCTCGCTCAACAGCGCCTCGACCTCGCTCTCGCATTCGAGGATATCGATCCTGGCCACGCGCTCCACCATGGCTTGGATTCGAGGGGCGTGCTGGGCCCCGGAGGCAAAATAACTGCCCACCCTGTCCCGCAGTGATACCGCCTTGCCCACATACATCACCGACCCTGCTTCGTCCTTCATGAAATACACACCTGGCGACGAAGGAAGGGTCCGGGCCACTTCCCGGAGCTCCTCAATCATCGGGGGCCGCGTCAAGGATGCTGCTCCAGCCAGAACTTGACTTCCATGTCGTGAGTCCCTGCTTCAGGAGAGGGGCCGTAGGCCTCGAGCACACCCTCCAAATCACCATCCAGGAAGGCCCTTTCCCCCAGGCGGGAACGGGCCAGTCCTTCAAGTAGGGGGTCTCGCAATCGTATGGACTCCACCAAGGCCCTGGTCAGAGTGTCTTCATCGAGGCGGATGGATCTCCTGGGTTGAAGCTCCAACGAGAGACAGCGGGCCAGAAGCGCTTCGGCATCATCAGAGACCTGAGGAAGTTCACGGCAAAAATCACTGGAACGGATTTGGGATGCAAAATCCATGATGGAGTTCAGACGTTGGAGCCCGTGCCTGCATCGGGATTCGACCCTGGCCATCTCATTAAGCCATAGTTGCTGACGCCAGACCTGTAGGGAAACGCCACGTCTATGCCAAAGATCGCGCCCTTGCGCGTGATGAAGAGCACAAGCCGCTTCATAGGCCAGGATGGAAACCGGAGAAGCCAGGTGTTCATGGCTCCATGAAGGCCAAAGCCTCTCGGCCTTCGACAGGACCTCTTCATGGTGCCCCATTTCCAATTGGCAGACAAGAATTTGATATTCCAGGTTGTCGTAGAAGGGCGACTCTTTGGGCGTCTGGGCCAGCAACTCCTCATAGCAAGCCTTCCGGAGACGGGGATTGGGCTCATCCCTTGTATCCATGAGGACTTCGAGGTACGACGCTCCTGCAGCGCCAAGAAGCCTCCTGCAGAAGGCCAGGGATCCCTCTCGCTTGAGATCGCGGGGGTCGTTGCCAATCGCCTGGCGGATGGCTTTCGCGAACTCCCTCTTTGTGCAGTCCCTGGCCCACCTGTAGATCTCCGTGGGCGATTGATCCACAAGCAGGGCACATAGCCAAAGCCGAGCTCTCATGTGCTGCTGTTCGCGATACCCCTCGTCGCGCGGAAGTCTCAGCGACAGGGCATCCACCACAACGTTCAGGGCAAGGTCGGGAGCCGTCGAAGCCATGCTCTCGGCCAGCCTGAGCTCACCCGCAATGCTCAAAAATTCGTTGTATTCCATGTCCAGGATGTCAATCCAGTTGAAACCATGCACAGCCTCGTGGACAAACACGCTCAATCCCCTTGAGGCCGTCGTTTCCATGACGTAAAACTTGAACAACCTGCGAATACCCGAACTTTCCTTGGGAAAACGCCTGGCATAGTCCCCCGGGGTCAAGATGTCCCAAGACTCCCTCGGCACAACATCATCGCCCAAGACGGTTTGGACAGTGGTCCCATCAAAGCTCACGCCGAGATCGACCTTAGACCAATCGAGGGATGCCAGTTTCGAGAACATGCGTTCATCGCCACCGGGCTCATCCATGGAAGGCAGTGGAGGCAGAATCCTGCAACCAGCCGTCAGGAGTAGAACGGTCAATAGCAGAAGCCTCATTGGCTGTCCTCGACCGCCTCGTCCTCCACGATGTCGGCATCATCGGGGATAACCAAGGCCAGGTCGTGATCCTTCACATCCGTATGATCCAATGTCTTGAAATCAAAATGGGCCCACTCCTCGCGTGGGAGCTCAATGCGCAGGGATGTCATACGTTCCCTTGATAGTGTGACCGTTACCGCCAACACATGCCTGCGATTGTCTTCGGATTTGGGAACGAGTCTGAAAGACCATTGGCCGGTGTCGTCAGGCGGCGTGACAACCTCTGCGATGAAGTCCTGCTCGAGTTCCTTGCGGGACCTGCCATGGAGGAATGCCAGGGCGTGGACAGCACCCCGGATCCCCTTCTGACGGTCGAGATCCACCTTTTCCAAGGTGGCCCGGCCTCCATCCCGCCCCGGGGTCAATGTCCACCAGCGGTGGGCATCAATGAGAACAGTGGAATCGAGTTCCGGCCCCTTGTCGGTGGCTTTGGAAAAATGGAGGAGGAGTGTCGATTCCTGCCCCTTCCTCCTGAACAAAAAATCGCCTTGCAGCTTGATCGGTTTACGGCGGGTCCGCGACTTCTTTTCAAAATCAAACGAAGTCCGGAGAGACAATTCCTGACTAGCGCCGGAATCCCACCACCCCCAGGGATCCGTTTCGCCGCCTGGGCCACCGCCAGCACAGGCCCACAAGGAAGCCAGGATGACGGCGACGGCCCGTATCATGAGGGAGGCTGGGGATGGTTGGGCGGTGTGAAATGAACGACTTGAAGAACGTGCTGTCCCAAGACCTGTCCGTTGCACCAGAGCCTGAATTCATGCATGCCCGGTTTGTCGAACTTGATGCCCGAGAACATCAGGGCGAAGTTAGAAGTGTGGGCCGCACTGGGAATCTTGGCGGACGGGAGCTTAGCCACACCGAGAGTCTCGTTGGTTTCGATGGAGGCAAGTTCCACGGCAAAATCGTAGGGACCTTCGGCATCGGAAATTTGGAAGAACACACCCAAGGATCCATGGATGGTCGGGAACTCCGGTGCAGCGATCCGCTCGAAAAGGCCGACCAAAGTTTTCTTGCGCGTGACCACATCCTCGATGATCTGGTCACACACCAGCATGGATTTCAATGTGGGTCGACGCATGCCGCCATTATAGGGAGGATGGACTGAGGGGCTTGTCAGGGCACGAACTTCAACAGGGTGAGCTCGTTCTCAAATCCCCTGCGGAAGGAATAGCGTACTTCATCGACAATTTGCCGGATGAGGAAGAGTCCCAACTGGCGCTTGCCAGCCATGTCCCGCCACGCTTCCTCACGGGCGTCCGAGGACACCAACCCTGTAAAGTCGGTCCTGGAATCACAGATGCGCGCCACAAAACGGACATCATCGACTTGCAGTTCAAGCCCCACCTCATGGGGATCACCCATCCCCAGGGAATAGTCGCAAATGTGGGCGAGAGCCTCATCCACAGCCAAGACGATGTAGCGCTTGTCTTTGTCAGAAAATTTTGACCCCTTCAGAGCATTCATCACAAAACGGCGGCAGGATTCCAGCGTTTCCTTGTCAGTCATCACCTTCAATGTGGTGATCAAATTTGTTTGTTTATCGTTTTTAATCATAGTTAAGGTCAATCCGGCTAAGTGTGCGTTGAGATTGCTAATTATAGGCATTTGATTGTCCATCTGTAAAGCCTCTCTGGGCACGTTGTGCCATTAGTTCATTTCTTCATATTTCCTCCATATTTTTCTGCCATAGGCAATCTGCGAATCACGTACCATTTGGGGAAGCCAATTCGAATATCCAGTGAACATTTGAACGAATTGATACTGTCGCCTGATTGACTGAGCGAGGTCGATTTTCTCTTTGTAAATATAAGTCTCTGACAACCGTTGCTGAGACACGCCTTTGATCAGTAAACCCAACTCCAATGCCAAAGGCAAAAGCCCTAGTGCCAACCAACGCAAACGGCGGCTCATCACTCTTTCCTCCTCATACGAGCCATAGCCCTGCTCAATATCACAGTTCGCTGGCTAAGCCATGGGGCATAACGCAGGTCCGACTCCCGTGCCTCGAGATCTTTCACATCACTCCACCTGCATTCGATGAGGGGAAGCAATAGGCCCGAACGCTTGGCTTGAACAAAATCATTGGACTCGGAATCCATTTGCTTGGCCAACCAGGAACCCATCAGGGCATGAGCCTTGGGGCTCGGATGCCCGTCAAAGGCCACTAGGGAACTCCTGTTGGTTTCACCGAGCAGGCCTTCCCCCATGTCCCAGAGCTCGATTCCGCACTGCCGGGCTATTCTCATGGCCTGCGATCGTGCCGCCTCGATCCGGGCATCGTCCAGGGATTTGGCAGGGCAAAACGCCAGATGCAAGGCAATATCGAACTGGGCGCAGGCCTTCTTGAGCCTCTGGATCCCTGCGGCATTCCAATCCGCGTTGTATGTCACCAGCACCACGGCATCGGGATTGAGCGCAAATCCGCGGTCGGTGACGGCCTCAACGGAGGCGTAAAACGAGTAACCCCCCACACCCAGGTTGCAGGCATCCACCACCTTCCCCGGATGGGCCTGTTCCCAGGCGCGCTTAAAGTTGTCGGGAAGCGTTTCACCTTCCTCTACCCCTCCACCGAAACAGAAAGAATCTCCCGCAAACACCACCCTCAAATCGACCGGACCCTCTGGAGGCTCGGCGCCGCGGTAACCCCAGCTGTTGATCCGGGTGCGCTTACCATCGATCAGGAACTCCCGATTCGCAATGTAGTCATAATCAATGTCGGTGTAGCCCACCCTGTCGCACCCATATTTCACACTGTGCTGGAGGCTATCGCGCGAGAAGAACCATTCGGGCTTCATGGCCACTATCTGCTGGCCTCGGCGCGGCTTGTGGATCAGCCACCATGGCTCCAAGACGGAATGATGCAGGGCGATCGCAGCGGCGACGGAAAGAAAAAACTGGGTGAGGAATTTTCCCATCAGAACTGGAAGTAGATGAAGGCCGAGGCAGCCTCGGGGGTGAGCCAAAGTAGCAGCAGCGTGGCCACAAAGACCTGCAAGGGGACAATGGAAGAACGAGGATGCAAGGGATTCCCCGCCCACGGGACCACACGAACAAGCCCTTGCCACAGGATGGAGACCCCCAGGATCGCCATCGGCTGGGGATGCGCCTCACAAATCCTGATCACATCCATCCTGTTCCAATCCCAGACTCTCAAGTAGGCTCCCGCCTGATCCAACACAAGGGAAAGGTCCTTCACTCGGAAGAGGATCCAAGAAAGAAAGACAAGATATTGTGTGCAGCCCCAGGAAACCAGTGCATACCCCGGCGTGGCACTGAAACCCTTGAGGGTTGACGCGCTGAGGCGATGCACGATCAGCCATGCCCCATGGAAGGCCCCCCACAGCAGAAAATTGGCGGAGGCCCCGTGCCACAGCCCACCCAGGATCATGGTCAGGAACAGGGCTCGCATCGTCTTGGCCGCACCCTGTCTGGAGCCGCCCAATGGGATGTAGAGATAGTCCCTGAGCCATGTTGAAAGGGAGATATGCCAGCGTCTCCAGAAATCACGGGGATCCCGAGCCGTGTAGGGTGCGCGAAAATTTTCCATCAGATCGTAGCCAAAGAGCTGAGCCAATCCGATGGCAATGTGACTGTATCCGGCAAAATCCCCATAGATCTGAATGCCGAAGGCCAGGGCCCCAATCATGGCGCCTGTCGTGGTGACGGACGATCCCTCAAGGCATGAAGCCACAAGTGGCGCTAGGGAATCCGCCACCACGCACTTGAGCACAAGCCCCCCCATGATTCTTGGGATGGCCTTCCAGAAATTCTCGACGGCCAAGAGATGTTTTTCTTCCAATTGGGGCAGGAAGTC
>JBFWNO010000073.1:0-14065 GCA_050251015.1 Planctomycetota bacterium | reverse complement strand
CACCTGGTGCAGGGCAGTAATGCCGGCGCCGGACAGTTTGCCTCTGAGCCAATCATGCGTGCCAGTCAGGAACTGCGCATGGCCATCGAGGACTCCGATCCCAACGAGTAGAAGTCCTGGTGCCTCCGACTTTTCACCGAGCTCCAGAGCTTCCTGGTGCAGGCGGATTCGCCGGCCTCGCGTGAGCTTCTCGAGATTCTCGATAAGAATTCAGACTAAGCCAAAATTCTGTGTTTCCGGCATTCGCTCTACGGAAGGGCACAGAAGGCACTGGTTGAAGTCTTTCCGCATAGTATTCTGAAACTGCATCAAATGTCGATTGAAAATGAAGGAGTGATGTGGGCGAGATCTGGAAGTGGATCAGTCAACTGTGGGATGAATCGGGTTTTACTCCCCGTTGGTATTGTGGTCAATGGTCGGAGGCCTTGGGCTACACCCATATTGTGGCCGACCTCATGGTCTTTTTGGCCTATGTCTCCATACCGGTCGCTCTCACCTACT
Source organism: Planctomycetota bacterium (assembly GCA_050251015.1). Lineage (GTDB taxonomy): Bacteria > Planctomycetota > JBFWNO01 > JBFWNO01 > JBFWNO01 > JBFWNO01. The sequence goes on along the minus strand of JBFWNO010000073.1, from coordinate 13,564 downwards.
TCATGCTCAAAAGACGCAGGGACCTCCCGTTTGGAAACCTCTTTTGGCTGTTCAGTCTGTTCATTTTTTCCTGCGGCACCGTCCACTTGGTTGAAGCCATCATTTTCTGGCACCCCGTGTACCGATTGTCGGCCTTCACCAAGGTGGTCACGGCCCTGGCCTCCTGGGGCACAGTGCTGTTCATGATTCCCATCATCCCCAAGGCCCTGGCTCTGCCAGGTGTGAAGAAGCTCAATGAGCACCTTCAGGACATGACCCACCGCCTGAAGCGCAGCAACGAGGATCTGGAGGCCTTCACCTATATCGCCTCCCACGACCTCAAGGCGCCCTTGAGGGCCATTGGGAATCTGTTGTCATGGTCCAAGGAAGAGGTGGGCACTTCCCTGGATCCCAAGGTGGCGGATGCCATCGATAAATCCGTAGATCAAGTGAAGAGGATGAACCTGCTGATCGACAACCTGCTCATCTATGCCAGGGGGGAAAAAAGCCATGAGCCGGTTTCCGATGTGGATATGGCCCACGCGGCACGCTCAGCCTTGTCCATGCTGGCCATTCCGGATCACTTTCATATTTCGATTCAAGAATCGATGCCCAAGGCCAGGATATCCCCAACCCAGGTTCAGCAGATCTTCCTCAATTTTTTCACCAACGCCTTCAAGTACAACAACAAGGAGGCAGGCAGTCTTGTTGTCGGGTGGTCGGAAAAGGACAGGGCTTATTTTGTTGAAGACAACGGCCAAGGTGTCCCAGAGCATGATCGCCAAAGGATCTTCAACCTGTTTGAGCGCGGGGCAACCCATGTGGACGGCTCCGGACTGGGCCTGGCCATCATCAGAAAAATTGTCTTATCCGTGGGCGGAGCCGTCTGGGTGACGATGACTCCTGAAGGGCGCACGCGTTTTCTGTTCAGGCTGTCTCGGGGATGAACCGTTCACAGATCCTGCTGGTGGAAGACAATCCCATCGACAAGATGATGTTCGAGAGAGCCTTGAAACATGTGAGCAAGGACGTCGAGGTCCTCCATTTTGAATCGGTGCAAGAGGCCTGTCGGTATGTGGAGAATGTGGGGGTGGCCACGCCACGGCTTGCCGTTTTGGATCTCAGGCTGGGAGACGAAACGGGCTTCGACTACCTCAGGAAACGGAATCAATCCTCCAGGCTCCATGACGTCCCGGCAATCATCCTGTCGACATCCGATAGCAATAAGGATGTCAAGGAGGCCTTCAGCCTGGGGGCCGCCGGCTACTTTGTGAAACCCCTTGAGTTCAAGGAACTCACGGAATTGATCGCTTCAATCACTTCCTATTGGGATTGGAGCGTCTTGCCCGGAGATATGGATTCCTGAGTCTCGAGGTGGGTTTGGCCCGTGATGTACTTCATCAATTCGTCGCTCACGCATTCCCGCACGGAGATCAGGTCCTTCACCCCGTCGCCGATCGACACGATCCCCGTGAGGTGTCCTCCTTCGATCACGGGCAAGTGCCGGACCCTGTGCAGGGTCATCGCGGCCATGGCATGCTCAAGGCTGTCGTCGGGTTCCACATAGTGGACGCGGTGGGTCATGATCTCCTCCACCAGTGTCTGGACTGAGGAGCGGCCCTCGAGAACCACTTTTCTGGAATAATCCCTCTCGGTGATGATGCCCAGGATCTGACCCTTGTGGGTGACGACCAAGGCTCCAACATTCAAATCCGACATCCTACGAATCGCATCGTAAACCGATGATTTGTGTCCAATTGTCCAAACGGAACCGGAACTCTTGCCTTTGAGAAGATCCTTGATTTTCTTTGAATTTCCCATGACATTTCCTCCTGGTGCTTTTCAATTCAGTATGCAGTGCCTTGGACTCAAATCAAGAATGAGTCGCGAGATAAGACGCATCGTCTACAAATCAAACCGTTGCCTAAAAAATATCCAGTTCACGAGCCATCTCAAGATAGTCCTTGCGGTTCCCTGAAGAGGAAATAGGCTTGAGATGAGGGGAACACTCTTTGCAACAGAGGTTGGAGGAGGTGGGGGATGGAAACTCTCGCTGTAGATCTTTCACTGCAAAAAGAGGCGACGGCTCAGGAAATCATGAGCGAGCCTGTGCGGGTCATCTGTGTGGAGGACAATTCGATCGACCGGGAAATCATCCTCCATGCGCTTCGGCGTTTGCTGCCCAATATCAATGTGGTGTTCAGTGAAAGCGCCGAGGACTTCCTCGAAAAGCACGGGCAGAAGAACGATTACGACCTTCTGATCCTTGATGCCCTGTTGCCGGGCATGAGTGGTCTCGAGGTTCTGAGTCAGATGAGAAAAAGCAAGGTCTTTCAGGATCTTCCCATCATCCTCTGCACGAGCCTGGACAGCCCCAGGATCCGGTCGCAAGCCGAGGAAGTGGGTGTGACCCGCTTTGTGGCCAAGACCATGGACATGAGTGAACTGGCTCAATCCGTGGTGGATATTCTGCGAACATCCCATGTCGAGCAGGCCAAGGGTCGCGACCTGAACTTCCTCATGATCGAAGACAGCCGCGTCGACTTCGAGATTTTCAAGCGGTATATCCACGAGAAGTTCACATCACCCTGCTTTGTCCATCGTGTGGGTTCGCTCGCGGAAACGCTGAAGCTCAACGGCGATGACTGGGATCTGGTGATCCTCGACCTCAACCTGCCCGACGGGGAGGGTCTTGACCTTCTGCACAAGATCCGGTCGTGGAGTCCCAATGTGCCCATCCTGATTCTCACGGGCATGAACAATGAGGAACTCGCGATGCGGTCATTGGAGGAAGGCGCCCAGGATTATTTGCTCAAGAATGAAATCAATGCCGATCAACTGGCCAAGAGTTTGCGCTTTGCCTTTGCCCGCGACAACACTCAAAGACGATTCCGGTCCCAGATTCATTCAATGAAGCATACGGTGGACGAACTGAAGGATCTGTCGCACCGGGACCCGCTGACCAAGCTGTTGAACAGGCGGGGGCTGGATGATGTCCTGAAGACATATGCATCCTTTGGAAGTTCGCGATACCACGCCGTCCTTTTTGTGGATCTCGATGATTTCAAGGCGATCAATGACAATCATGGCCATACACAGGGTGATGTTGTCTTGCAGTCTGTGGCGACCGCCATTCTCTCATCGGTGCGACCTGCAGACCATGTGGCGCGTGTCGGTGGGGATGAGTTCATGGCCTTTTTCCCGGATACCCGCCTGGAAGAGGCGAAGGCCATCGCAGAACGGGTCCAGCAAGCTGTGCGCAGTATCCAATGGAATGCGCCTTTGAGTGGGGCCCACATCACTTCCAGTTTGGGGCTGGCGCCATTGAGGGGCAGTGTCGATTCGGTGAGTGCCCTTCTATCGTCGGCTCAAATGGCCCTGAAGTGCAGCAAGGGTTCCGGAAAGGACTCCCTGACGGTGACGCCTCTGTCCAAGATCAACATCTACTCCCTCCTGTCGGATCTCACCAAATACAAGGTGATCCAGCAACCCATCCGTCATTTACAAACCCGTCAGTGCGTCGGCATCGAGACGTTCACACGCTTGCACTGCAATGAACAAGAGACGCTCAATCCCAACCAGTTCCTGGCGGCGGCCAGGGAATTCGGGATCCTCAGCGACATCGACCTCCTTTGCATGGAGGCTTCGCTCCGCGATGTCTCCCTGCCACCTGGGGCCGCCCTGCATGCCAACATTTCTATACAGACCTTGCAGACCCCCAAGTTGTATCAATTACTGAATGATTACAAGGGTTCTGTGAATGTGCCGCTGTGTTTGGAAATCAACGTGCAGGACCTCACAGGAACTCCTCATGGTCTCGTGAGGGCTTGCAGTCACTTGAAGAGGATGGGGATCACACTGGCTTTGGACCATGTGGACACCCACGGGAAGGGGATTGAGGCCATGCTCCTCTTGGAGCCATCGGTGATGAAGGTCGATAAGTCCCTGATCAAGGGCGTGGCCAGTTCCTTGTTGAACCAGCAGATTCTCCAAAGGTTGCAGCGGGTGTCCACAGCCCTTGGATGCAGGTTGGTGGCCTGTGGTATCGACAATCAGAAGGACCATGACATTCTCAGGGAGCTGGGCATTGAGTACGGCCAAGGGGAATTCATCACGCCTTATTGTGTGAGTGAGGATTCAAAGTCGCCCTAGTGAAGTGAAAGGATGCAGGCATGTCCTTGTTCAGGAAGGTGCTCCTAGGGCAATTGGCGTTGATCCTGTTGATGTTTGTTGTGCTGGGGTTCCTTCTCAATCGCTACTACTGCCTGTCGCACCTTGCCCAGATCAACAATAACCTGGAGACGGTCGGCGAGGTCCAGTCTGCGCAGTTGAGGCGGTATGCACAGCACCTGCGAAGTCTTCACATGCTCATGACATCGAGGACTCAGCTGCGCATCAGCCTTGGAAATCTGGACAGGGACAATCTCGATGAAGACCGCAGGGTGGCCGAACGTATCCTGAACGATGCCAAGAACTCCAGCAAAGAAATCGTGGCCATCAGCGTCAGGGGCTCCAAGGGTCAAGCCCTTGTCGAAGTCAAGGACCGTGATGATTTGAAGGCCCCCTTGAATCTTGCAATCAAGGATCAGGGACCCATCAACATTCAGTTCAAGCGGGAGCCGGGTCTCTCTTCACCGTTGGTGGACGTGGGGGGGGTGGTGGTCACTGAGCAAGGTCCCCTGACATTGGTGATGCGACTGGAAGGTCGCGAGATCATAGATATTGTTTCGGAAACGTCGGGGCTTGGGCGGTCCGGGGAGTCTTACTTGCTGGGGAACAACCCTATCGACGGAAATTCACGGTATGTTGTGCCTCCCCCTGCACCCCACCATCCTGTTGAAGTGCCTCCGGGTCTGAATCTGTTGCAGGCTCTGAATCTGAGTCCGGATGCCAGTCATCCCCAATACAGCATTGATGATGATGGCAATGAGGTGCTGGCTCGCCAAGAGTCTCTAAAGGACTTGGGGCTCACCCTTATCGTCAAAATGGACAGAGTGGAGATTGAAGGGATGCTGTGGCAATTCCAGAAGTACCTCCTGATCACATTGGGGGTCATGGCGGTCGTTTCCATGGCGCTTTCCATCGGGATTTCCCGATCGATCGTGAGGCCGATCACCCGAACCCTACGTCAGATGAGGGGTATCCAAAGCTTGAAAGACCTCCATCAATTCGAACCCAAGACAAGTCGTGAAATGGAGCAGCTGATCCGTGGTTTTAAATCCATGACGCTCGACTTGGTGGAGTCAGAGAAAAGTTTCCGCCAGGTGATCGACAACGCCCCTGTGGCCATGCTCATTGTCAGCCAGGAAGGCAAAATTGTGTATGTCAACCGTCTCTTCACCGAGGTGTTCGGCTATGGAACGGATGCGATCCTGGGCCAGGCCATCGAGATCCTTCTGCCCGAGCGATACCGGGCCCAACACCCCGCCCTACGCATGGGCTATGTGAAGGCTCCCGACATCCGCAGAATGGGGGCGGGCCGCGACTTGTTCGCCCTGAAGAAGGATGGTTCCGAGTTTCCCGTTGAGATCGGGCTGAATCCTGTGGCGATGAACCATAAGATGTTCACGCTGGCTTCCGTTGTCGATATCACGGAAAGAAAATCCATCGAAAAGGACCTTCTGAAGCAAAGGGAGGCCCTGGAGCGCTCCAATCGGGATCTCGATGATTTCGCCCACATCGCCTCCCACGATCTCAAGGAGCCCTTGCGGGGGATCCACAATTACTCCTCCTTCCTGATCGAGGACTACCAGCATGTCCTCGATCATGACGGACGCAACAAGCTGACAACACTCAAGCAGTTGACGGAGAGGATGTCGGCCATCATTGATGCGCTGTTGCAGTACTCGAAGGTCAGCCGCCAGGATCTTGATTACTCTCATGTCGACCTGGAGAAGGTGGTGGATGAGGTCCTCAAGCTGCTCAAGATCAGCATTGAGGAGCATGGGACGGAGATCCGCCGCCCCACCAAGCTTCCCACGGTCTATTGCAGCAAGGCCCGCATCAGCGAAGTGTTCAATAATCTCATCACCAATGCCCTCCGCTACAACAACAAGCCGAAGAAGTGGATTGAAATCGGCGTTGAGGATCGGAATGGCCGGATGGCCTTCTATGTGAGGGACAACGGTGTGGGGATCGCACCGGAGCACCACAAGAAGGTCTTCCAGATCTTCAAGCGTTTGCATGCGGATTCTCAGTTCCCCCACGGAACGGGGGCCGGGGCGACTATCGTCAAGAAGATTGTCGAAAGACACGGGGGCGAGATATGGCTTGAATCCGAAGTGGGCGCAGGAACAACAGCCTATTTCACACTGGGTTCAGCCAAACCCGTTATGGCTGTCCAGCCGAATCGTGAGCCTCCACTGACTCAAAACATCTTTGTGCAGGAGGATTCCCCGGCTTCAGGGGAGCCCCTTGATATTCACGACAAGAAATCGGATTGACTCTCAGACGCGTGGATGGCCCATGGCCTTGGCGATGCCCTCACCGTAGGCTGGATCGGCCTTCCTGCAGTTTTCGATATGGCGGACCTTGACTTCATCTGAAGCGCCAGCCATGGCCTTGGCGGTATTCTCAAAGAGAAGCATTTTCTTTTCGTCTGTCATCAGGTTGAAGAGAAGCCCGGGTTGGGTGAAGTAATCATCATCCAGACGGTGGTCCCAATGAGCCGCCGCTCCCTCAACATTCAGGGGGGGTTCGTGGAAATCGGGTTGTTCCTGCCATTCCCCGCTTCTGTTGGGTTCATAGGACAATGTACTGCCATGGTTGCCATCGACCCGCATGGCTCCGTCACGATGGAAGCTGTGGGCTGGCTTGCAAGGTGAGTTCACCGGGATCAGGTGGTGGTTGATGCCGAGCCTGTATCTTTGGGCGTCTCCATAAGAAAAAAGCCTGCCCTGAAGCATCTTGTCGGGAGAAAAGCTGATGCCGGGAACGATGCTGGCGGGGTTGAAGGCCGATTGCTCAACCTCGGCAAAATAATTCTTGGGATTCCGGTCGAGCTCCAAGATGCCCACTTCAAGAAGTGGATGGTCTTTGTGAAGCCAAACCCTTGTCACGTCGAAGGGGTTGTCATGGGAGGCCGAGGCGTTCCTTTCAGGCATCACCTGGATGAACATCTTCCACCGTGGGTAGTCGCCATCTTCGATATGAGTGTACAGATCGCGCTGATGGCTTTCACGATCCTTGGAGATGATGTCTTCAGCCTCGGAATCAGAGAGGTTCTTGATGCCCTGCTGGCAGACCAGGTGAAACTTCACCCAGAAGCGCTGGTTCAAGGAGTTGATCAGGCTGAAAGTGTGGCACCCGAACCCATGCATGTGCCGGTATGACTGGGGAATGCCCCTGTCACTCATATCGATGGTGATCTGGTGTAGGGCTTCAGGCAGAGATGTGAGGAAGTCCCATTTGTTGAGGTCACTGCGCAGATTTGTCCGGGGATCGCGCTTGACTGCATGGTTGAGATCCGGAAACTTGATGGGATCGCGCAGATAGAAGACCGGTGTGTTGTTGCCGACGAGATCCCAGTTGCCCTCCTCGGTGTAGAACTTCATGGCAAAACCCCTGATGTCGCGCTCGGCATCGGCAGCACCGCGTTCGCCGGCTACGGTTGAAAATCTTAGGAAGGCGTCGGTCTTCTTGCCGACAGCGGAGAAAATCTTGGCTTTGGTGTACCGAGTGATATCGTGGGTGGTAGTGAACGAGCCGTAAGCCCCCGATCCCTTGGCGTGCATGCGTCGTTCGGGGATCACCTCTCGGTCAAAGTGTGCGATCTTTTCAAGGAACCAGACATCCTGGTCGAGATCATGTCTATCCCCTTTCATGGTGGAATTCATATGACGTGTTGCAAGAGCTGTGCCGGTATCGGATGACAATGCCAGATGGCCGCTTTGTCATGGCCACAGGGCACTTCAATCAGTCGCCGTCCCTGTCCCCGTGGGGGGAGTGCTTTGCGTATCGGGCTCCCCTTCCGAAATGACCATGAAATCATGGGATATCGGAAGTCTTGCTCCGATCACTCATGGCCATCATGCCGAGTACACCCCCCGTTCAAGGAGCGGCGACTCCACGCTAGAATAGGCACCCCCAAGCGGGCGGGTGTAGCTCAATGGTAGAGCGCCAGCTTCCCAAATCACGCCCAAACTCCGCAAGCTTTTGCACACACGCGAGTTGTGTCGTCGTACTTTTCCGAACCCCCCAAGGTCTTAGCAGTTAGGGTGCGGCGTGGTGCGAGGCGGTGCGAGAATGTCCGGAAAGTTCCTTGAAAATTCCGGCCCTTAAAACAAACTCTGTCTACCCTTGCGAGCGTTCCCCCGGGCCTCGTTATTCAAATACTTTTCGGGAGGACCCGTGACAATGCGCCGTGGCTTGGCGGCAGGTTGCAAAAGCCTTGAGAGGGCACATCCAGGGCCGCGTTGAACTTGCTTGTCATGTTCTGGTAGGCGATGAGGGCGGTCAGCTCCACAATGGCATCGTCGTTGAAGTGCTCGCGCAAGCGTGTGAAAAGACCGTCATCCACACGGTTGTTGGATGTTGTCATGATCTCAGCGTAGGTCAACGCAGCTCTTTCCCTTTCGGAGAACAAAGGGCTTTGATCATGCGATGCCAGCGCGAGAACCTTGTCAGTTGGGACTCCACGTTGCTTGAGAAGGGCCTCGCCAATATCCATGCAGAAGTTGCAGTGGTTGATCTGCGAGACCCTCACCCCGATGAGAGTACGTAGCGAGGGTTCGATGGGGGATCCCTTCCGATCCAGGGTTCGATAGAGAACCTGAAGGCCACACAAAACCTTCGGAGACCTTCCCCACAGTTTCGAGGACAGCAGGGTTTCCCCGTATTTTTTCCGTTGGGCCCAGAAAATCAGGCGTGCCACCAGAGGGTAGTCCTTGTCGGCTTTGGCACTGATGCGCATTCAAACCTCCTGGGCGCCTGATGTGGCCGCATTGTTGATTGCCGGCAGGGCGGCATCTTCTTGCCTTCTCCCGATGAAGAGATGCCTGAGGATCATGCCCTGGTGCAGCAGCGTGGTGCGGCCTACTCCCAAGGCCTCCCACTTTCTTGCTGAAGTCAGCACCTTCAAGGGAGAGATCCTTACGGATCCCAGTTTCCTGAGTCTCTGGACGAGGTCAAAATCTTCCATACTGGGCCACTCGGGGAAACCATCGTTGGCATCAAAGAGATCGTGTTTCATAAAGAGGCCCTGATCCCCATAGGGCAGACCCAGAAATCTCGACCTGAGTCCAACACCCCACTCCACAAGGCGAAGAGCCGGCCTCAAGGAATCGACCTTCAATCCGAAGGCACCCAGAGAAGTGCCTGGAGTCTCAAGAAGAGTCTGCACGCCATCAAGGTAACCATGGGGAAGCAGGGTGTCGGCATGCAGGAACAGGAGGGTGTCGCCCCGGGCCATGCGGGCTCCGGCGTTGAGCTGGATTCCCCTTGACGGGTGGCTCACCGCGATGCGGGCCCCAAGACAGGTGGCGATAGTCACAGTGCGGTCACGGCTTCCCCCATCACTGACAATGATCTCAACATTGTGCGTTCCCAGGGCGGAGGCCATGGTGGCAGCCAGGTGGGCCTCTTCGTTGAGAGTGGGGATGATGACGGAAAGTGCGGGGGTGGCGCTGGAGGAAGCCGCCCGTTCGCGGGCCCACAAAGCGAGATCGTCAGGTGTGTCGATGTCTCGGAGGGAAGGGAGGACAGCCAAGGTGAGCCCGAGGATTCCCGCCTTCTGCATCGTGGTGGAGAACACGCGGTCACCACCCCAAGGAATGTTTTCAAACAATTCCCTGTGCGGATTTTTGAGGCCGATCAAGTAGTAGCCACCATCCACAGACGGGCCCAGGACAAGATCATGGGTGTCGAGGGATGAGAAGGCGTCCGCTACAAGCCGCTTGTCCAGGTCTGGGCAGTCCGTGCCGATGATGACAATGCGTTGGTGTCCCCGGTCCATGGCCTGCTTGAGGGCATCAAGAAGCCGGGTGCCCAGGTCACCCTCACACTGGGGGGCATAGGAGGCCGGCCCGCCAAATATGCGGCACATGGTTTTGGGTGAGGCCCCCTCACAGCGGATTTCAATGGAGAGGTCTGGATTCTCCGGACTTGATGCCATCACCGAGAGCGTGTGCCTGACACTCTGCCTGTGGAAACGGGCCGCACCTTCCTCACCCAGGAGGGGAATCAGTCGGGTCTTGGCCTTTCCCGGGGTGGGGTGGCGGGTCATGATGATCAGGAGGTTTCCAGGGTTCATGGGATGGGAAGTCTATCCCAGACGCTTGAGTAGCAGAGACATGAGCTGTTTGACAAAGGGGGTTAAGCGTCTGCGGTTGAAGGCGTCCCCTGCCCTTTTGAATACCTCGGCTTGGGTGGGGTAGGGATGTACTGTGTTGGCCAGTGTTCCCATGGTTCCTCCAGAAGTCATCAGGGCGCTGATTTCCGAGATCATCTCACCGGCATGGCGTGCCACCAATGTGGCACCGAAGATGGTCCCCCTTTTCCTGTGAAAATGAATCTTCAGAAAACCATCCCCGTCCCCGTCAAGCGCAGCTCTGTCCAGATCCTTCAAGTCGACCCGCAGGGTTTCCACTGGAAGATTCCTGGCCTGGGCCTCATGTGCGTACATCCCCACATGCGCCACTTCGGGATCTGTGTAGGTGCACCAGGGGATGGTCAGGGTGCTGGCCCTGGCTCTCCCCATGAAGAGGGCATTCTGGAGGACAATGCGTGCCATGGCATCGGCGGCGTGGGTGAATTTATAGGGTGAGCACACATCCCCTGCGGCGTAAATGCGGGGATTGGATGTCTGCAGACGATCGTTGACACTCACACCCTTGAGGGGATCGGCCGTCACTCCCGCCCTCTCCAGGGCGAGCGACTCGATATTCGGCCTTCGCCCCACACTGAGCAGGATCCTGTCGGCAGGGATTTCCTTGAGTGAGCCCCCCTGCCGGATCATGACATTCGAGCACCCCTGCCCCTTGCGGACCTCGACGACGCTGGCGTTGACATGAATCCCTACGCCGTCTTTTTTCAGGGACTCGCCGATGCAGGCGGCGGCATCCGGGTCTTCGCGCCCCAACATCTGCGGTCCGCCCTCGACCAGGGTCACACTGGAGCCGAAGCGGGCGAAGGATTGGGCCAGCTCGGCACCGATGGGGCCCCCGCCGATGACAACAAGCCTGCGAGGAAGCTCGGTTAGAGAGAAAATGGTCTCATTCGTGAGAAAACCCACCTCCTGAAGCCCCGCAATGGGGGGGATGGCGGCGCGGGCCCCGGTGGCGATCAGGGCCTTGGAGAAACACAGGGATGCGCCTTCAACCTCCACATGGCGATCACCAGCAAAGCGCCCCTCTCCGAGAAAAACATCCACCCCCAGAGAGGTGAACCGCGCCACGGAATCGTGTGGAGAGAGGGAGGCTCTCAGGCGGCGCATGCGCTCCATGACAGCTCCGAAGTCAATCTGCGGTTCGGGCGTGATGATGCCGAAGTCGCTGGCACGCCTGACATCGGTCACCGCCCTGGCACTGCGGATCATGGCCTTGGAGGGCACACACCCCACATTCAGACAATCCCCTCCCATGAGGTGTTTTTCAACAAGGGCCACCCTGGCTCCAAGTGAGGCGGCCCCGGCGGCGGCCACGAGTCCTGCAGGACCTGCTCCCACAACCACAAGGTGATACAGGGTTTTGGGCTTGGGGTTCACCCAGCTGGAGGGGTGCACCTGGCGCGCGAGTTCAAGATTGTGCCCGGAGTGCGGTTCCAAGGCTGGAATGGAGACACTCATGGCTTTTCCTGTTCATTGAGGGACCAGTCATAGTCAAGAAATTCAAGCTTGGGAGTCTGCCCCTGCGCAAGAGCCCTTTCAAGTGACGCGCTGTACTTTGATGCAAACGGCTCCAACCCACCGGCCGCCTGCTCAAAGTCGCTACGATACCAATCGTAAAGGCTGGTCAGCTTCAACACTAAATCAGAGGGACTGAACACAAACCAAGCCGGATGGGTGTGCACATAACGGGCCTGCGCCTCAAGCTGAGCTTCAAGGCGATTGGCATCATAGGCCTCGGCGCGCAAGGGGGGGCACCCCTTAGCGGCGCACACCAGTGCGAAATGGATGCGCGGTTCCCTGAAATGGGGGCGGATCTCCTCGTGCTCGATCTGGCTGAGGCTGAGGGTTCGGCCACCGATCTTCCATCTGACAGCATCCCATCTCTTGTCAGCGGGGATGTCCTTGATGCTGGCCAGAGGGTAGTGATCGAGAATCAACCTGAGGGTGCAAGCGTTGTAGGCGTTGATGAGATAGGCCAGCCGTTGATCGCGGCTCATGTCGTTGACAGGGGCTGAGGCCACCTCCTGAAGATAGAGATCCAGGTTGGCAGATTCCCTGAGGAGGGCGCGATAGTCCACCATCCCCTGCGTGTTGACATGAAGTTTGAGCAGGGCATCCAGTCTTTCGTGATTGAAGACACTCCCCCCTTTTGAACTGCCATACGATTCCTGAGGCACAACCTGGGGAGGCCCGAACCAGCGGCTCAAGTTTAAGAAAGACGGGTCACTGTGGGCGCAGGCCGACACGCAGGACAGAACAAGGGCGACAAGGATCAAAAAGCAGGTCTGGGTGTTCCATCGAGGTTGCTCCGTTGGAGGGGTGGGGGTGATGGGTGGGAGAGTCATGGTGGTGCTTTCCTGTATGGCCTTTCTGGCCAGTTGGGTGACATACACAGTCACGATGAGGGTGGCGACAAGACCCAGAATCAAAAGTGCCCATTCGCCGGGTGTCTTCCCCTGGCCGGTTGACCCCGCAGAGGCCAGACCTTCGCGGCTGGCATAACCCAGGTACACATACATGAAGGTGCCTGGCAGCATGCTGATCCAGCTGGCCAGAAGGTAGGGCCAAAAGGCGATGCTCGTCAGCCCAAAGAGGTAGTTCCCCAAGCTGAATGGGATGGCCGGTGAAAGGCGCAGAAGAGAAATGATCTTCCATCCCCCTGTCCCAATGGCCCGGTCAATGGCGGAAAACTTGGGGGATTTCCCGGCCCAGCGATGCACAGCGTTGCGGGCCACATGCCGGCCTATCAAAAAGGCCAGCCCTGCCGATGTGGTGGAGGCCAGGGAGACCACCAAGGTGCCCCACCCCAGTCCAAACAGGGCCCCACCGGCGAGTGTGAGCGCGGATCCGGGAATGAAGAGGAGGGCGCAGGCGACATAGAAGCCGCCAAAAAGAAAGCCCCCTCTCCATCCCCACATGTCCACGGTGCGTGTCATCCATGTCATGAGCCTGTCCAGGGGCATGAGATGCACAAGGGACGCGAGAGCCAAGATGATGACAAGGGTGGATATCCGTCTGGCGCCATGGGGTGTCATGCGGTGAGACCGGTGATGAAGAATCCAAAGCACGCTCCAAGCATCAGGGCCAGTGGAAGAGTGGTGACCCAGGCTAGGAGAATTTTGATGATGGTTTTCCAGTCGCGCTTTCCGTTCATCAGGCCGATGCCGAAAATGGCACCGCAGGACACATGGGTGGTAGAGACGGGGAAGCCCCCCTGCGAAGCGCCGATGACGAGTCCGGCCGTCACCATATTGGCCGTGA
>JBFWNO010000072.1:0-14162 GCA_050251015.1 Planctomycetota bacterium | reverse complement strand
AGAGTAGACGACTATTACAGCGATACAGCCCCCCCCCGTGGATGGGCAGGGGCACACCCATTCCCACAAGCTCAGTTGAAATGTCAGAATCAATCCTTGATTTGGTTCCGGCATCATTAATGAAAAAGTGATAATCAAAAAGGCAGGCTGGCCCCCTGTCGGCGAGATAGTCGCCTGGCTTTGGGAGTGTCGTTGAGGGATATTCGTGGGGACGAACTTTGCATCCATGTGGATAGGTACGCGGCTTATAAAAGAATGAAATCGCACCCTCCTTGGCACTTGCCAGAATAGGCTGGTTCGAGCTGTTCACGGCATCCAAGACCAACCCTCCCAGCCTTCTGCCCGAAGTAGCCTCAGTATGGTAACCGTCGTACCACATCGTGCTTGCCGAGGCTTCCGGAAACACACCCCCACCCGGCACCTCATGGCTTACCTGGTGCCGGTTAGCCAAGGAATTGATCTGAGGCCTATCAGCCTGTCCCGCACGTGGGTACCAAGGAGTGGAGTATGCTGGCTTCGTGGCATTGATATAGTCCAAGGATTCAGGGTTAGGGGCCGTGGATGGATCCAGGCGCGAGACACCGGGCGCACCAGCCACCTTCTGATCAAATGTGCCCACATTGCCTATCCCAATCAGTGGCACTTGGGATTTGACCGAGGAGATTCCCAAGTCGTAGTGGCTTTGGGTGTCTCTAGCAATGAGAGCCAACTGACCGTCCCATTGAGCAGGAGGCACACTGCCTAATGGAATTACGGACCCTCTGTAGGGCCGCTCGGGATAGGCACTCCAAGTATGACCAGGATTTCCGTAGATCCCAGGGCCCCCGGCATCCATGGCCATGGCAAAATCGTTCTGAGATGTCAGCATCTCTGAATGGAAGACATCGACCTGCGCCTCGATCCTAGAAACAGCCAACAAGGTGCCATCTGGTCTGAGAGCAAGACCCTCACTCGTAAGGGCAAACAACCCTGAGGGGGTGAGGGACGACTCGCAACCAAAGTCATGAGGGTAGCTTTTGTCGAAATCGATCTTACCGGCGTAGTTTCCCTCAAAATTAACAGCTGAACCCTCGTTCCCAGTAGGCAGGGTACCGCGGCAAAGATAGGAGCTAGCCCTAAAGTTCCTGATGCCATATGTTCCGTTAAAACAGGTAGAACCAAAGCAGACATAGCGGTTCTCTTTGGAGTTATTCGAAGCCGGCAGAGCCTCGTCATAGACAAAATGTCGAAGATCTCCATTGGGATTGAGGATGGACCACAGGAATCGCTGACGCATATTGAATGTCAGGTTGTCGCGAAAGCGGAACATTTGGTAATGATATGAAAAGATGTTGTTCAACCCCGACATGGGACCATATTTTGTGGCCCTACCCTCATAACTTGAACCATGGGCCAGATACTTATTATCAAACCCATGATCCCAGGCCACTAGCCAGTCGTAAAAAAACTTCTGCGATGTGAATTGACGTGTGTGACGCCTGAGACAGATATCCCGGGCCATCTGAAGGCTTTCTGTCATCGAGAACAAATTGAAATTGACGCCCCCAAAATCACCGTCACTTGTCGCTGGGTCATTGATGTCACGGCCATTTTCATGAGTTGCCAATGCTTGACTGCGGACAATGGCCAATCCAGATTCAAAGCCTCCAGCTCCCGATCCATGTCGGATTGGCGGCATCTCCTGACGATACTGCACATCCTTCACACTGTGGATCATCGCTGTCAACAGGGGGATGGGAGCCGTGTTGATAGAAAGGAGCTGTCTCGGAAAACGATATGAGCGGGTAGTTCGCCAGGCTCTCGTGGCACTGGCCCCCTGCTCCCCAAGCCAGGCAAAGTCCGGGCGCTGATTTGCCGGAAGAGGCGCAACCACATGTCTTCCAGATGGAAGTCGAGTCAACCCCTCCTGCTCCCAAAGACGGGTAGCCGGGGAACGCTTGGCATTGACAGTCAGAAGGTGCTGGATCTCCCCCCATAGATTGGCACTATTAAGTGAGATTTCGGGATGCAGAGCATCGTGGGTTTCGAGCCAAGATCGAACAAGGGGCTCCAGTTGGCTTATCGAACGAAAGCCACCATCCGGCCTCTTGTTCACAAGAAAATGACCAAGTCCCTCCATCATCAGATCAGCGTTGGAGCTCGTCAGCGGAAGCGGTGGGTAACTTCGGGTACCGATAAACTTCAACCATGCAAGGGCAGGATTCACGTTGTAGGCGCTGTCGGTGGGCTCACTGAATCGGAAGGTTTTTGCTGGATCTCCAAAGCCCACCCAGTGGATGTAACGGTAGTAATTCCCCAAAGCATCCAACAGGTTGATTGTAGGTCTATTGAAAGGGTGCGTTGTGCTGTTGACATACCATGTCAACCCATGATCCACATCAAACTGAGCCAGATCACTCTCCCCAGGCTCAAAAATCCCCCCGTTCACATCAATGGCATCATGAGGCACAACCTTGAGCCTGACAGCCATTAATCCTTGATCCAGTAGGGCACTCACTCCTCGTTGCAGATCATCGATCTTCGCAAGAAGGGCCTGACCTGGATTTACGGGATCTTCGAGAACTAGAGAAGGCGACAAGGCTTCATCGAGATCGGCATCCTCAATCTTCCCCACGGTGGCGCCGGACAATGCCAGTTCCCCGGCATCCACATCCCCACTGCGGTTGCGATCCATGCCGCCAAAGTACCAGTTGCCCTTGAAAGCACGACGTGATGTACCCAGTGGGTTCGCCCTTATGGCCCTGATCCCCTTTTCATATCCGGAGCGGGCCATCAATCGGGCCTTAGCTTTGTCGATACCAAAGGTGGAAAGTGCCCGCGAAATCCTGGCCTTTGTCACGAGTTCTACGGATATATAGGCCAGGATCACCAAAAGGCCAGCCACCAAAATAAGGGCTAGTCCTCGGCGGTTTTTCTGCGCTGTAGCAACAGTCTCATTCCCCATGGTTCAACCTCCCTACGTCCATCCAAATTAACAGGGTGGCCAGGATAAGGGATGGCCCTTGAATCACATCATAAATCCATTACTAATATAGACTTAGGGAAACTTTAACCTGCGGCGAGGCCGCATTTTTCGCGCCTGGGAACAGCATCGGCACCGTAATCGGTGCGATGCCAGTATGTTCTGCAAAAGGATTCAAGAGCCTGAATGAAGGGCCTGTAAAGGGCGGGTGGGCTTTCCTTTTTTAAGGCCACAAGATGAGCCATGCAGGTGCGCGGGTGACCGGCCATGGCCTCATACTCCGCCAGACGCAAGCGCACCGCCCATTTGAAGCTGGGTCCTCGCTCAAGCCTCCCCTGAATAAAGCATTGAGCCGAGCGCCAGCCCTTGGCCATCTCAATGAGCCTCGAACGAACGAGAGGGTCCACTCCCGGGAGGCGAGAGGCCCGATGCTCCAAATCTTGCCACCATTTGCTACGGTCTCCTGAAGCCGGAACAACATCCATCCTGAGCATTTCCAGCGAAATCCTGTGTTCCATGGCCAGCGGACCTTCCATCAGGCGGTTCAGATCCTGAAGGAACCTGGAGCGCACTCCCAGCCCACCCACACCCGCCCTGGCCATCAAACCATGGATGGTCGTCAGGGACAACTTCAGGTGTCCGAGAGGGTCCTGTACAGTTCCGGAAATCCCGTCGACGATCTGGCTCATCCTCTGAAAGGCTTCCTTGCGGCGAACACCTTGAAGATCCGCAATGGCGTAGGAGGCCATGACCAAAAGAATCTGGGAAATGATGCGCGAAAGTCGCCCCGGGTCGATGGGATCGGGATTCCACACGGCAGGGTGTACGAACACCGTTTCGAGATGATCCAGCCGCCTTGACAAGGCAGAAGGTGTCAAGGTGGTGAACACCCGTCCCGGCTCACGGATCATGTTCACCAGGAAGGCCAGGGGAATGCCAAATTCCCTGTTGAGGATGTGGCTGCAAAGGTCCCTATCATCAGCTTCTGGAAAGGAATGGATCATGCCTGCCAGAAGGTCCATCAGCTCCTTCTGCTCCTGCAGCAGGAGTCCGGCCGGCGCGCTCACCTCCCCAGCCCCTCCACCACCTTCTTCTGGCGGTCGATCATGGTGTCGAGGAGCCTGAGCACGGCATGAAGGTCCTGCGACTTGGCCATGCGGTCGGCCATGTCCTTCATGATCCCCAGGGATTTCTTGTGGTCCTCCAAGGAGGCCTCCATGCCCGAAGCCTCATCGGCCATGGGCGGGCGGACATCCTGCTTCAGACTATCGATGTCTTTCTGGGTCTCGGCGGCCTGACTTTCACCACTCTTGGACTGTTCCAGTTGTTCCTTGTGGTCCTTGAGCAGGGCTTCCAGTTCATCGACAGCCCTGGCATCATCCCGGGCCGATTGTCTTTCCGCTGAAGGAGACATTGTCTTGGCACGTTCTTTGCGCGAGACCCTTCGTTCCTGGCTTTCCACAAGCTTTTCAAGGCGGCGGGAGATCTCCTGTTTTTGCTCGGTCAGGTGCTGGACAAAGGTCTCGTCGTCGACCACATGGACCGTGATCCCGCGCCCGCGGCTTGTCTGGCCCTTGGAGTCCACGGCCTCGGGCCGCACGATGACCCTGCCCCCCGCCTTGATGCCAGGCGGAAGATTGACCTTACCCTCCCAGGAACCTTCCACACCGGAAACCGCCACCGCTTCAAGGACGACTCGCTCCGTGTCTTCAGCCACGATGCAGGCCGATACAAGGGCCCTGTCGTCTCGGAATCGGAGGGTCAGGGGGAGCAGGGCACCCACTGGCAGGGTGATGGATTCGGCCGGTCGCAGGACCTCGGCCACGGGTGGTTGGTCCTTCACCACAAATAGCTGGGCACGGGCCAGGACGGCATCGCGCAATCCATGACCCACAACCACCTCCAGGGCCATGGCATGATCGGCGCTGATGACCCCCATATCGAGAATGGCCATTCCCTCTGTATTTCTCTCCACAGCTCGGGGCCCCACCCTCAGACTCTCACCGCCTTCGACCTTGGTCTCTAACATCACTCGCGACAATTCAGGCACCCTGGCCGTCAAACCCTCGGACTGCCAGGACTTTCCACCCAGGTACTCGGGTTCTGTGATCCTGAAAGAAGCGCCGATCAACTGGGGTGCCTTGATGATCTCTATCCCTTCGATGCGTTCCAAGGCATCCCCGGCCTCGATGGTGATGGCATGCACACCGGGCTCGAGGTAGGTGGCGTAATCCCAATCCGGCGAGCCAGAGCCCACCAGCTGGACGGTCTCTGCCCCGAAGGTCAGGCGAACCAAAGGGGGTTGGCGGCCTTCTGTGCGAAAGCGGACCTGAACCGGATCACCCTGCAGGGCCACGCGCGAAACATCCAAGGCCTCAATGCGTGTGCGGGCCGGCCATGTTCCCGACAGAAGCCAAATCCTTGTCCAGACCATCCGGCCTTCAGCCAAAGCCAGACTGACCGCCATCACAAGGCCAAGCACCATCATCCTGGGCACGGGATAGGGTCTAAGGCGTTGGGGGTTGATGACCAATGATTCAAGGGGATGGTCAAGCTCCCCATGTCGCGCTTCACGGGCCGCCCAAGCATACATTTCTTCATCATGGGGCAACCGGGCCGATCCCCATTTTTTGCGGATCACAGTCAGCCCCCCCACCAGAATGGACAAGAACAGGATGGCCCGCCAGAGCATCCCAAGCCTGAAATACCAATCCAGCAATCCCGCCACCAGGGTGCCGCCCACCACAATGAACGCGCCTGGAACAATGGCATCCGCCTTCTGGCGCCGGAGAAGATGCTGGAAGAAATCACGTGGATTCATGCCTGACTCCAGGCCCGGCGCAGGGTCCACTCGGCAAGGAGGAGTAAGAGGAGGGGAATCGCAACCCAGGGAAGATTCCAGAAAGGCCTGCTCGATTGACTGGCCACGAGATCAGGGATGCCCTGAAGTTCCTTGACGAGGGCCTGTACACCGTCTCTGTCCGCCACAAAAACTTTCCCACCGGTGGAAGCAGCCAGTGCCTCCATGGCCGGTTTGTCCGGGGCCATTTCTTCGAATTCGCCCTGAGGCTCCTGCACCAGAGCGTGATGGGTGAAGACCTCCGACTCCCACTCCACATTCAGGGAGATCCTTCCGGGTTCAGACATCTGGACTCGAGTGGAGAAGATGCCGGGACTTTCGGCAGGCAGGATGAGCGGTCGGATCTGATCCCCGGGCCCCTTGAGGGTGCAGGGAACTTCCGTGGCTTCATAGGGCCTGAATCTGGAGTCCAGCAGTTCGACATGCACGGTCACATCACCATCAGACTCCAGGACACCTTCATCACCCATCCGGATGCGGCATCGCTTGCCCTGGCCGCTGTAGCGGTCCTCTGCCAAGAACCTTATGAATGAGGAAAAGAACCCGTAATGAGGAATGTCGCCACCCTTCAGGCGCACACGCCACCAATCCGTGACGGCCATGAAGCCGACCTTTCCCCGTCCACGACGGCACCAGGTCAACAGGGGATCACCCTTGTCGGAAGTCCAGACGACATGGGATCCTGTCAGCAATCGCTCTGAGGATGCGAATCGCGTGAAAACGATGCGCCCCACCCCATCCGGAGGAGCCAAAAGTCCTTCTTCCTTGTGCTCCAGGATGAATCCAGCCGGATCCTCAGACAATTCCCCCGGAACATGGGGCAGGAGGGGTTCAAGGGCCGTGCCCCGGGCGGAAGACGGGAAATTGTGGCCCACTCCGGCCTGAATGAGCAGGGCACCCTGAAGGTCCTCCACATACCTCGTGAGGGACCTCAAGGCAGGTTCACCCACTTGCTTCATGTCGATGTCCTGAAGGACCACGGCATCGTAGGCGGCCAGTTCCGCTTCGGTGGAGGGAAACTCCCTGAGTGGGATGTCTCCCCATCCTGGATGGTCCTTTTCGGCGTTCTGAAGGTGAACAGCCAATTTGACCAGGGGATCCCTATCGAGAGAATCGCGAAGGTAGCGGAAATCATAATGCGACGAACCGGAAACGAGGAGGACATTCAAGGGTTGATCCACCACCTCCACCATGACCTCACGGGGGTTGTTACGGTCCACATCATCAGACTCGGTCAGACGCATCCCGACTCTGAACCAACCCGATTCCTCGAACTTCACCTGAGTGGTGAGGGTGGTGCTTCCATCCATAATGTGCAGGTCCTCACGGGCCACGGGGCTGTCATTGACAAGCCATTCCACTCCCCCCTCCACCGAGCCTCCCGTACGGAAAATTCTGGCCGACAACATCGCCGTGTCGCCCTTGCGGCACAGGCGGGGTCCCTCGAGTGACAGCACGCGGGTGTCGGCCAAAGTGCGGGCATCCTTGGGCATGAGCACATACACGGGGACGGACCGCGGAAGGTAGGCTGCCGAAGCCAGCGTCGATGAAGATCGACCGTCGCTCAGAAGCACAACGGCAGGACGCCGTTCACCCTCGCCACTGAGTGTCTGAATGCCCACGGCCTCGAGGGGGCGCGACTGCCGCGCTTCGGGCAGGCCGGCCTTCTCCTTGGGCATGCCTGGCCCCCCCACATCGTCAATCCACTTGGAACGAGGATGAGAAAGTCGCACGATGGGAAGCTGAAATCTTTCACCCAAGGCCGAGCGGCCCAACTTGTCCGCGGCATCCACAGCCTGAACCCAGCGTGAATCACCACCGGCCTGCACCAGCATCGAAAGGCTGTCATCCAAGATGAGGGGAATGGTCTTGGCCTTGCGCTTGACATCATGGGTGATGAACATCGGGTTCTGGGCGGCCATCAAAAGAATGAACAGGGCCGATGCCCTGAGCGCCATCGTGATATAGCGGCGGCGACCCCAGCGTTTTTCGGCACGAGAACGGAGTCCCACCGCTGCCAGAATGAGAAGGGTGGCTCCAATCTGGGCGGCATCCGAAAAGGTATTCTGCAGATAGATGTCGACACCGGTCATCGGGCCTGCCTTGCATTCCAAAAGGTTTCGGCTAAGAGGAGCATCATCGCCAATGTGGCCAACCACGCCGCAATCTGCCGTTCAGGCGGCTGGGTGGCCTCCTTGGGAGGGGCACTGGTGGGAAGCTGGTAACGAGCCCCGTCACTTTCCGAGACAGGTGGGTTAATGGCCACATGGCGCCCCCCCTCCTCTGCAAACCCAAAGTCGCTCCACTCCGGGCGGGCGTCGGGGACCGGGGTCCAGGAAAGTCCCATGTGTTTCTCGTTGCGGCAACCGTTGATCAAATGCCAAGCCAGGCCCAGATACAGAGGCGAACCCACCCAAGTGCCTGATGAAAAGCCCGTGGAAAAGCCGCCACAGATCCACTCTCCACCACCTTCTCGACCCCTGACCAGTACGGGACTGCCCTTGGAATCCATCCACAGGGGCTCGCCACCCTGGAGGGGCCTGGTCATCAGGAATTTGTAGGGCCTGAAATAGGAAGCCCACCGTGAGAAGGGTCCCGAGGGGGCCGGGTAGAAGGAAAGTTTTTCATTCCTCGCGGCTCCCGACGATGGCATGAAGGGGAAACTCTGCTGGATGTCACGGTTCGAGCGTTCACCCAGAAAAACAGCCAATCCTGAACCTTCCTTGACCTGCGCAGCAAGCCATGCTGCCGTGTCACCTGGGATGGATGTCACATGAGTCAGGATGTGCAGGTCGGCAAGATCATGGTCGGTGGGAGGATCCTGGGAAATGGAGACCTGGAGGTCACCGCCCCGGGGATTGAGGGCCCTCTCGAAAAACGATGTTTCATCGGTGGCGGGATCACCGGGCTCAACTCCGGTCCAGATCCTCACCTTGGGCCTATCCACGGCAAGGATGCTCATTCTGCGGACATTATCGAAGCTCCAGCGGTCCTCACCGGTGGATACCGACATATCCACCCATCCTGCCGCCGGCAGGGGAAGCTCCACCTTGATGGTGGTCTCGCCTTCGGGGCCGATCGTGATCCTGCGTTCCCAGACAGTTTGAGTCCCCACGGACACCTTGAGATCCGTTGGACCCGGCTCTCCCCGCACCACAGCCTCGAATGACCAAGGGGCCCTCAGCGAAGGAATGCCCGCACCCGGTACAAGGGAAGCGACATGGGCATTGGGTTCCTCGCGGACGGGGACTCTCCTTTCCAGGAGGGTCCAACCCAGGGGCCACTGGGTGACCGAGGCAAAATCAGAGGCCTGGAAATCGCTGTAGACAGCCAGGTCGCATTCCCCATAGGACTTGGAACTCAGATGAGTCCGAAGATCCGCAACCGCTCTTTCCATATTCCCTGCAAATGAAGTAGGCCGCGAGGTACGCAAGGCCGCTCGTACTGGCTCCAGCCCTTCTGTGATCCTTCCCACCGGCGTCTCATAGAGGATCACAGGTCTTTCGCCCGCAATATCACCAAGATCCTGGAGGGCCATGCCGACCAGGGCATCATGAACAGTTCCCGCACCCGCCTTGCCGCGGGTTGAAAGACTGGAATCCAGAACCATCACCCATGGGCGGCCGCCGGAGGCACCCAGACTGCTGTTAGTGAGGATTTCGGGTCTGGCAAAGGCCGTGATCAGCACGGCCAAGAGCAGAACCCGGAGTGCAATGAGCAGAAGCTCCTCCAATTTGCGGCGTTTTGTCTGGCGCATCACGCGCTCCAGGATGTGCATCGCTCCCCATGAAACAAGCTTGAAACGGCGCCTGAACAGCCAGTGAATGATGGGCGGCAAGATGATGGCGGGCAGGGCCCAAAGCCACAGGGGATCCAAGAACCTCATGACAGGAACCTTGCGAACATGCGATCGAGAGCTGCGGCGGGATCGGCGGCAGACCACGCGCGCTCCACATGGCTTCTTGTGCTCTCATCATCAAAAATGCCGGGTCTCAGGCGGTGGGAAAGCACAGGGAGGGCAGCATCATGCAGGGCCTGGAGTGTGGCGGAGCGTTCACCCCGCAGCACGCTCAACGATTTGGCGACAGCCACCAAATGTTGTCCACCCCGGACCCCGGCACCCAACCTGAGACCGGGGTCGTCCCGCGTCAGGCGTGTGCAATCAACAGCGCGCCTGGCCAAACGTTCGGAACAGGGTTGCCGGCGGCAACGTTCCTGCAATTCCTCCAGGGAGCCCAGGCAGCCCCTGGCTAGCTCCACAGACGCCCCTGAAGCAGATGCCATCTCAGCCTCATGGTCGGGTAGTGACAGACGCAATGAAACCATGAAGCGGTCAAGCACGGCTTCGGGAAGTGAATAGACCCCCTCGCTTTCACGCATCGAGCGTGTGGCCAGGACATGAAA
This sequence comes from Planctomycetota bacterium, assembly GCA_050251015.1. Lineage (GTDB taxonomy): Bacteria > Planctomycetota > JBFWNO01 > JBFWNO01 > JBFWNO01 > JBFWNO01. The sequence goes on along the minus strand of JBFWNO010000072.1, from coordinate 3,936 downwards.
AGTCGAAGGGAGGTTGTGTCGGTGGTCCCCTACCGTGACCGCACGTTCCTGCATCGCCTCGAGCACACTCGAAAGAGCCCGGGGGGATATACGGTTGATCTCATCGACCTGGACAAAGGGGCTGAAAATAGGACCCGGCCTGAACGAGCGGGAACCGTCGGCGTTCAGGATCTCGGAACCCGTGAGGTCCATGGGCATTAAATCCGGTGTGCCCTGGATTCTCTTGATGGGCAGGTCGAAACCCTTGGCGATCCCCTCACAAAGCCTGGATTTACCCGTGCCAGGTGGCCCTTCAATCAGGAGGTGCCCGCCGCTGGCCAGGCAGGCGACAGCCATCTCGGCCGTGCTCTCTGGGAGATGGAGTGCCTGGGCCAGCATCTTGACACTCATCGCTGAAAAATGGGTAGGTAGCCCTTGGGAAGGGCCAGGATGAGGGCGAACATGGAAGTGGCATACGACGATCCCACCTCGTCTTCGCAATGGCCATCCGGAAACTGGATGGCCAGGAAATCAGAGCGGATACGGGAATACCATCGTTCCCAACGCGAGCCGCCGGCCTGGTGGAAGGCCTGAGCCGCATAGTAGTGTCCGTAAAAATACTGGAAGCCCTGGACCTTTGGGCCCAAGGCCCGGCCTTGACGGGTTGTACGCCCGGTGAAATTGGTCGCATACCCCTCGGTGGCCGGAAGGAATCTGATGTCGGGACTTTGGCGCCAGTATTTGGGGTCCTCATGCATCTTGTCGATGTACCTGAGTTCGAGGAATCGCAAACCGCGGTCTAATTCCGCGCCCTCATAGATGCCGGTTCCGTGAAGAGCCGTGACACCGGCAGCGCAGATGGCAAAGGTCACCCTTTCGCCATCCTGATAGTGGAACCCCCCCTCCTTGGCGAACATGGGCAGGTGCTCCATCATTCCGAAGCCACTGGGCTTCTCACCAGGTTTGACAACGAGGGAGCGAATGAATTTGATGGCCCTGTCGATGGTCGAACGAGGCACCTGGATGCCGACATTGTTGGCAGCCCTCAAAGCTTGGACCAAACACACCACCACAGAGAGGTCGCTGTCGGCCGCCTCAGGGGAATAGCGCCAACCTCCGTTGGCATTCTGGTGTGACACGATCAGGCGCACGGCTCTTTCTAGGGCTTCCCTGACATCCTTGCGTTGTGTCATGCCATAGGCCTCGGCCAGGAACAGGGCCGCGAAGGCATGGGAATACATTCTGGATTGCTGATGGGTGATGAACCCATTTGATTTGGCGCAACGCGTCACAAAATCGATGCAACCCTCGACAACATGGGCATACTCTCCAGACCCGGGAACATGTCCGTTGGCCAGGAAGGCCATACCGGCAATGGCTGTCACGCCGACATGCCCACCAAAGGCATGGGCATCATATCCATAGCCCACTCTGTTGCCGATGCCGCATTCAAACGACCCGTCCTTCTGCTGTTTTGTGGCCAGCCACTTCAATGAAGCCTGCAGGGCGGCCTCCGTCTTGTCGTCCACCGCTTCAAAGGTGGAATCATCGCTGGCCGACAAAACCGAAAGCAGGAGAAGTCCAACAACAAAACTATGAAGGAATCTCATGATGCCGCAGCTTCCAGGATCCAGAGATACCCGGGGAAACTGAGTTCTCCAGGATCGTGTCCCTCAAATTCGGGGCTGTTCAACCTTCCATCAACAATAGCCAGTCTTTTCCCGTCGAAATCCATGTTCACCGATCCGAAGACAATCTTGGGCCCCAGGTCAATGCGACGGATCAGGTCGAAGGTCTTCCTGGCATACACCAGAAGGGAACCCGACGAAGCCAACACGATGGCATTGCGGCAGATCAAGGGCTTTCCAGGTTGATTGACGTAGTTGTTGGGATAGTCAATGCGTTTGATCACCGAACCATCCTCGCGGTTCAACAACAGCATCCCGTTCATATCTACGAGCAGGACTCCCTCATCAAGGACCTGCCAATACACCTTGATCCAAAAACGTGAAAAGCCTTCCGAGGGATCGAAGGCCGTGTAGGACCAGATTTTCTTTCCTGTGCCGGCATCCAGACAGACAAGTTCAGGTGAATCAACAGGAGCCACATAAAGCCGCCCCTTGTCGATGACAGGAGGCTGGTTGCGGAACCGCGTGAGACGGGGATCGACGTGAGCATAATACTGGCGAGGTTCGGGCGTAGGGCAACGGGTGTACAACCTAGCCCACAAGGGTCGACCTGCCAGATCCAGGCAATGAAGACTTCCAAGGTTACTGGTCACCCACACCCTGTCCCCGCTCACGAACGGCACACCGGGCTGGCATTCGCGGATATGCCGGCCAAAATAATTCAGTTCCTGCTGTCCCGAGGCCAGGGGGACCCTCCATGCCGTCTTGCCGATCAGCCTGTCAACGCAGGCCAACTCAACATTGAACAGCCCGACAAGAGAGGATCCGGCGGCCAACATCCAGGGACCCGCCACGGCCGGGGTGGCATTGAAGCTCAGGGCGTCATCTTGGAGTGACCATACCGGCCTCCAACTCTGCTGGCCCGGGTCCTCGGCGGAGGATACCAACTGCTCTCCCACTTTAAAGGCGGCGATCTTGTGGCGCGAAAGCTCAACGTAGTAAAGATCCTTCTGGGTGTCTCGGATCATTGGCGATGAACGCATGGGCACGTAGGCCCAGTCCTTGTGGAGCAGAAAATCGCCAGAAATGTTGTTGTCGAGATGATTCAGGAGATTGTCCGGCGTGGTCATCACATTTTGAGTCAGCACCTTGTCGAACAGCAGTTGCTTGAATCCACGAGGATCCGACAAAAATAAACCCCCATCCCACTTCAAATGGATGAGAGGGTAATAAGGCTTAACAACAATACCCCTTTGCAATCCCTCGTAAAAGGCAGGACGGAATGCAGGACCCGAAACTTTCAGCTTCCATGTTGCTTCCAGCGGAAAGTCCTCCTTGCTCAGCATGCTTGTCGACACGGGAGCCGGAGAGATAATGGGGTTGGGTTCCAGCGGAATGGATTTCAAACGGACCAGGGCCCCACATTCCATTCGGAAGGTGGAAGCTAAGGGCGTCTTGAGGCCCTGGGTCAGGGCATCAAGCAAGGCCTTGGAACGGGGATGCCTCGACAAGAGCCGTTCAACGGTCTCAGGTGTCACACCTTCCGAATCCAGGAGCTCCTGGGCCCGGGCATCCTCCTCGGGGTTATCCACCAACAGTTGCTCCAGTGCATGATCTCTGGCGTTGACAAAAAGAAAGGGATCGTCGGGCAATCCCACGAGTTTCGTGCGGCCATGGCGAACAAGTCTCAACAGAGCTCTTTCGCGGGCCGCACTACCCGGATCGGATTGGGCCAACAATTCGGATAGTTCCCTATCCACAGCCATGATCTGGGTGCGGTTATCGATCTCGGGGGCTTCCGGGGCCTCCGCGGGCTGACCGACACAGGCTAACAGCATCAGAACGGATGAAATCATTCCAATTCCTTCAGGCGTTCAAGGAAACTTCTCATCGCCTCCTCCAAACCCTCAGGGACATCCCTGCCAAGATTCAGCTCAAGGTCATCGCGCAACTTCGGAGGCAGATTGCCCCAACGCTCCCCATCAGCTTTCACTGGGTCTCTTGGACCGACCTTGAGATCCGAGGGTGATGAGGACCCGCCGGCCTCCGTTGTCCCCGATTCACCACCAGGGTCTTCTCCTTCACCGCTCTGGCTTCCTGGCTCCTCACCACCGGGAGCTGATCCGGGTTCCTTACCGCCAGGCTTGTCGCCTCCGGGAGATGCCCCAGGCTCCTTCCCTCCCGGTTGATCACCGCCAGGCTTGTCACCACCGGGAGTCTTTCCCCCGGGCTTGGCTCCCTCAGGCTTGGCTTGATCACCGCCTGGACCCTTGGCTTCCTTCGAGCTAGGCTGGCGTTCTCCACCGGCACTGGTTTGTTTCTGGGTGGA
>JBFWNO010000071.1:0-14881 GCA_050251015.1 Planctomycetota bacterium | reverse complement strand
TGAAAGTGCTCACCCACTTCACGAATGGTCGGGGAATAGCCCTTTTCCTGATAAAATTTGAGGACATAGTTCAAAACTTGATCTTGACGCTTGCTTAGTTTTTTCATCGATGTCTCCTCTATCCACCCAAATTATATGCACCCTAATATGTGGTGTCAAGATAAAACCCGCTCTTATTGCCGCCTATTGATGAACGAATATCCACACGTCTACATGAGATTGCTTGGTGACAATGTGGCGCCCTGGCTCACCTTTTCAAAAATATCGGTGCCTGGATCTGTCCATAATGTCATCAATGAAGATGGCTCGCCAAGCTACCCGCTCCTGCCTCATGATCACCGCGCATCCCCATCTTTTCACCAATACGGCTCTGGCAAAGGCTATGGAGTCCCGTGGGTGTCAGGTCAACGTGATGCACCCCGAAACGATGGCCTCACACCCACCCAAAGGTCTTTCCAAAAACACCCACTCTTTGGTCTTGATGCGTGCCGGACTGCTTGACCTGCGTTCCTCATTGAAAGCGGCCAGCAGGCTCTGCGACAAAGGTCTTCATGTGGTGAACACGCCGCAAGGCATTGATGTAGCCAAGGACAAGTGGCGCACCCATCTGACCTTGGTGAGCCAAGGCCTCCCCCAGGTCCCCACCCTCAAACTGGATTCCCCGGAGGAACTCGCACTGGCATGGGGAACCCTCGCGCCCCCCTGGGTGATCAAGTCACTCTACGGTTCGCAAGGGAAAGGCGTTCATTTGGCTCCCACTTTGGCCATTGCCCAACGCGTTGCCAAGACATACATGAAACGTGGCTACAGTGTCTTGATCCAACCCAAACTCAAGGTCAAGCGAGACCTTCGGCTACTGGTCGTCGCAGGACAGGTACTGGCTGCCGTGAGACGCCATCCGGCGAAAGGAGATTTTCGATCGAATTGGCATCAGGGGGGTCAACTTCAATTGATCAAGGCCACATCGCGTGAAAAGAAGCTGGCCATCGAGGCTGCCAACGGCCTGAATTTAGAGTTCGCCGGGATCGACATACTTGAAACACAGGATGGCCACCTGCACATCCTGGAAGCCAACGATTCTCCCGGGCTTCAGGGCCTTTCCCGCGTCTTCAAGGGGGATATTTTCGACGAAGTGGCCAAGGCCCTTCTCAAGAGTCCTCGATGATCTTCCTTTGGGTTATATTTGGCCCATGAGTGAAAAGCGGCGCCATGAACGTTTTGACCATGTCGAGGTGATCCGTTTCCGCCCGATCATGATCGATGGAACCTTCTCGATCGGGGAACTCGGCGAGGCTTTCAGCGGCAATGTCTCCATCAAGGGCGTGTTCATCGAGACCCCCGTTGAAGTGCCCGTCAACACCCCCCTCGAGATGTACATTCGCGACCCATCCGGCGAGGAAACCAACATCTTCGGCACGGTGACCAGGCTGATCCACAAAGGGTCGTTGACGGGTCTGGGCGTGGAAATCATGGACGTGAGCATCGACAAATTCTCTGTGCTCTTGAAAAGAGCCCACAGAGGGGCCTGGACAGACGTCACTCCCCGAAGCTGATCCCCTGTGCCAAGGGTAGCTCGGTGCCGAAATTGATCGTGTTGGTCTGGCGCCGCATGTAAGCCTTCCAGCTGTCGGAACCGCTTTCGCGCCCTCCCCCCGTTTCTTTTTCACCCCCGAAAGCCAATCCAATCTCGGCACCGCTCGTGCCCGTGTTGATGTTGGCAATGCCGCAGTCACTGCCCCAGGCAGAGAGGAACGTTTCGGTTTCCAACACGTGATCGCTGAACAGGCTCGATGAAAGACCCTGCGGAACACTGTTCTGGATGGCGATGGCATCCTCGATGGAGGAATAGCGCCCGACATAAAGAACGGGCGCGAAGGTTTCCTCTTGCACGACTGGGCTCCTGAGGTCAATTTCCACAATGGTGGGTTCCACAAAAAATCCGGCCTGCCTGAGTGCGCGCCCCCCACACAGGATGCGGCCACCCTGTTTCTTCGCCTTCTGGAGTGCGTCCTCAAAATCCTTCACAGCCTGCGCATTGATGAGGGGCCCCATCAGCGTCCCCGCTTCGAGTGGGGGACCGATTTTGACAGAAGCATAGGCCTTGAGAAGCTTGGCCATGAATGAGTCGAAGATCGATTCATGCAGGAGCAACCGGCGTGTGCTGGTGCAACGCTGTCCGGCGGTTCCCACGGCGCCGAAGAGCACGGCTCTCAGAGCCAGTTCCTGTCGGGCGTGTTGGGAGACAATGAGGGCGTTGTTCCCACCCAATTCCAGCAGGGATCGGCCCAGCCTCTTGGCCACATCCTGGGCCACTTTTCGCCCCATAGACACGGATCCTGTGAAGCTGACGAGGGGGACCAACGGACTGTCCACGAGTTGTTGGCCCACATCCTTGCCGGGACCCACGGCCAACTGGAACAGGCCGGGATGACCGGCTTTTTCCAGGATGGGGTTGAGGATCTCCTGGACAGCGATGGCGCACAGGGGGGTTTCACTGGAAGGCTTCCAGATGCAAACATCGCCGCAGACTGCCGCGATGAAGGCGTTCCAGGCCCAGACAGCCACCGGAAAATTGAAGGCCGTCACGATCCCCACCACCCCCAACGGGTGCCACTGTTCATAGAGTCGATGCGAGGGCCTTTCACTGTGGGTGGTCACTCCGCAGAGTTGCCGCGAAAGCCCCACGGCATAATCGGCGATGTCGATGGCCTCCTGCACCTCGCCAAGGCCCTCGGCCAGGATCTTGCCCATTTCTCCGGAAACCAACCGGCCCAGTTCCTGCTTGTGCTCCCTCAAGGCTTCGCCGCAAAGCCGGATGACCTCGCCCCGGGCCGGAGCCGGGATCTGACGCCAGCGCAGGAAAGCTTTCTGGGCTTCCTCCAGCATGGGACCCATCTCGGAGGATGATGTCTGACGGACTTTGGCTATCACGGCCCCGTCGGATGGATTGACACTTTGCAACCAATCACCCTTGCCCTCCCAGTGTCCGGCAAGGCAAGTGCCTGAAGGAAAACGGAATGAAACCGATGGATCAGATGTCATCAGTTCCATTATAGACCTTGGCCCCACAACCCCTCTTCCCACCCTATAATGGGCACTCCATGAAACCCGCCTTCAGCCACGCCATCGAAGCTGGTTCCCCGATGACCAGGGAACAAATGAGGCAGGTGCTGGAGCCAGGAACCGTCGATCTGGTCGACCTTGTGCAGGATGCCTCGCGCCTCCGACTCCGCCATTTCGGCAGGAAGGTTCGCGTGCACATCCTCAACAACGTGCAAAACGGTTTGTGTGAGGAAGATTGCGGCTACTGCGGCCAAGCCAAGAACTCAGACGCCGCCGTAAAGGGCTACGCCATGAAGAAGGACGAGGAGATCCTCGCCGAGGCGGCCAAGGCCAAGGCCGAGGGCTCCTATCGCTATTGCATGGTGATGAGCGGAAGGGGACCTTCCGACAAGGCCGTCGACCGCATGGCTGATGTGATCAGGAAGATCAAGGGCGAACTCGGACTGAAGACCTGCCTCTCGGCGGGTCTCATGTCACCCCAGCAGACCGCCAAGCTCAAGGAGGCCGGACTCGACCGCCTCAACCACAATCTCAACACCGCCAAGAGCCGCTATTCCGAGATCTGCTCCACCCACACCTGGGAACAAAGGCAGGACACACTCCGCAACGCCCGTCAGGCCGGGATTGAATTGTGCAGTGGCTTCATCTTCGGGATGGGCGAATCGCTGGAGGAGCGCCTGGATATGGCCGAGCAATGCAAGGAGCTCGCCCCCGAAAGCGTTCCAGTGAATTTTCTCCTCCCCATCGAGGGCAACCGCGTGAGTGCCCCCCAGGATCTTTCTCCCGAAACATGCGTCCGCATCCTCTGTCTTCTCAGGTATGTGAACCCCACGGCTGAAATCCGCATGGCGGCTGGTCGCGAGCATCATGTCCGCGGACTGCAATCCCTGGCCCTTTGGGTGGCCAATAGCCTTTTTGCCGACGGCTATCTGCTGAGCCGTGGTCAGGAATCCGATGCCACCATGAGCCTGATCCGCGATGCCGGTTTCGAGCCTGAAGGGCTCCCAGCTTCGCTCACACCCCCAACTTCCAACAGCTCCTATGTGGAGCTCAAGCCCGCCGTGGCCCGGGCAACCTAAGGCCCCACCGGAGGATCCCATGAACGATGCACGACACTCTATGGATGTGGCCGAGGCCGCTCGCGAAACCGAATGGTCCAATCCCAGCTTCGCCGCCAACCTCTTCATGGGTGAGTGGGCCCCCAGCCTGATCTTCCCCTATCCCCTGCAATCCGAAGAAGACCGGAAAGCCGGCGATGAATACATGCGCACCATGGATGAGTATCTACGCAAGAACCTCAACCCGGAGAGGGCCGACGAGGAGAAGGCCCTGCCCAAGGGTTTCCTTGACGGACTCGCCAAGATGGGTGCCTTCGGACTCAAGATCCCCAAGGAATACGGCGGCATGCAGATGAGCCAGACCAACTATGGCCGGGTGATGAGCCATATTTCCAGCTACGATGCCAGTACCGCCGTGTGGCTCTCGGCCCACCAGAGTATCGGCGTGCCCACGCCCCTGAAGATGTTCGGCACCCCCGAGCAAAAAAAGAAATACCTGCCGGAGCTCGCGGCCGGAAAGATCTCGGCCTTCGCCCTCACCGAACCCGGCGTCGGCTCCGACCCGGCGCGGCTTTCCACCGAGGCCAAACCCTCGGACGACGGCAAGGGCTGGATCCTCAATGGAACCAAGCTCTGGTGCACCAACGGCCCCTCCGCCGACATCATCGTGGTGATGGCCAAGACGCCGCCAAAGATCGTCAAGGGCCGTGAAAAAACCCAGATCAGCGCCTTCATCCTCCCCATGAACCAGCCGGGCATCCGCACCGTGCACCGCTGCGACTTCATGGGTCTCAAGTCGATCTCCAACGGCCTGTTGGAATTCAAGGACGTGTACATCCCCAATGAGGATCTCTTGGGCAAGACGGGTGAGGGTCTCAAGCTGGCTCTCGCCACCCTCAACACCGGCCGCCTAACCCTGCCTGCGGCCTGCGTGGGCGGGGCCAAGCAGGCCCTCCGCTATGCCCGGATCTGGGCCAACAAGCGCGAGCAATGGGGCGCTCCTGTGAGCCAACATGAGGCCGTGGCGGAAAAACTTGCCAACATGGCCTCTGGTCTCTTCGCCATGGAAGCCGTGACCTGGCTGGCCACCGCCCTGGTGGACAGGGGCGGCTACGACATCCGCATCGAGGCAGCCATCGCAAAATTGTTTGGCTCGGAAGTGGGCTACCGCATTATCGATGATGCCCTTCAAATCCGTGGTGGACGCGGATTCGAAACAGCCAGCTCGCTGAAGGCCCGGGGCGAGGAGCCCTGGCCGGTGGAGCGGATGTACCGCGACAACCGCATCAACACCATCATCGAGGGTTCCAGCGAGATCATGTATCTCTTCCTCGCCCGCGAAGCCCTGGACCCGCACTTCAAGAAGGCCGGCGCCCTCACCGACCCGCGCTCAGCCATGGGTGAGAAAGTGAGTTCGGCCATCAAAGCCGGCCTGCATTACGCCCTGTGGTATCCCAAGCAATGGCTACCCACGTGGCTGTTCGCGGACACTCACATGGTCCATCCCGAATTGAGGGGTCATGCCCGCTGGGTGGCCCGCAAGGCCCGCAAGCTCTCGCGCGCCATCTTCCATGCCATGGCCCTGAATGGTCCCAAGCTGGAAAAGAAGCAGATCACCATGACGCGCCTCGTGGGCATCGGTGTGGAGCTCTACGTGATGACCGCCTGCATGGCCAGGGCCACCAGGCTGGTGGAATCCAATGCCTCCGACAGGACATCCTTGCAGATGGCCGACCACTACTGCCGGCGCGCCCGCCGCAAGGTTCGGGGGCTCTTTTCGGACATCCTGTGCCACCACGACCGGTCCACCAATGCCTTGGCTAAGGCTGTGCGGGAAGGACGCGTTGAATGGGTGGAACAGGGTATCGTGACGGGAGACCCGGAAATTTAAGGCCCGTTATTCATGAAACCCATCACAGGGATCCGGCGCCGGGGCTTCATCATGATCATCGTCCTCGGCTTGCTGGGGACCTTGGCCTTCATGACCTTGAATTTCATTCAAAAGGCCCAGACAGCGCGGCAACTCAGCCTTCACGGACTGTACCAAACTGGTGCCCGCTTGGCCGCCCGGTCCGGCCTCGAAAAATCCCTCAACAATCTGATGCAAAATGGATGGCGCCGCCGCACAGCGGCGGCAACACCCTTCATCCAGCAGACCTACAGTGCGGGTAACGACATTCAACGCAATGGATCTGGGAACACCTGGACTTCCCTGGATGATGATTTGACGCCCTCATATGCCCTGGCATCTCCAGGAAGCTCGCCCGCCACTGCCTTCAATCTTGTGATGGACGGGAAACCTTCCGGCGTCAGTTGGATGGACAGCAGTACCCGCCCGCTTTCCGTCGCCAAAATCAGGGTGCAACGAGGCGGTCTCGACCTCAATGGCGGCGTAGAAAGCGGTGAAGGTTCCGAGGGGACGCGCTTCAAAAACGAGACGGGGACTCCCTATAGTGCTTCGGACCTGACGCATCCATTCAACGAGCGGGCCAGAATCCTTTTGAACGCCTGGGGGAATTACCAGAAATATCGCGCCATGGTGCGGCCCTCCATGACTTACAACACCGCTTTGGCCCCCGACCATCCGAGCAACATGGCCTCCAGCAATGCGGCCGCCCCCAATTATTTCATGAACCCCATCGGCAGGTTTGACAGGTTTGATGCCAGTCGGGAAGCCAATCTCACGACCACGGAATTGCCATTGGGAGACCTCCTCATCGCCGCCAGGCCTTCGGGTGGGTACACCTCCATGAGCCAACCCACTGCCATTCTCGCCCAATACATCGCTTCCTGGGTTGACAAGAACGGAGGAGCTGTCACCTCCGTGATCGCCAACCACGCGGCCGAAATCATCCATGAGTTTTCCCAGCTGGCCCAGCTCCAGCCCGAGCGACGTGAAGAAGTGCTGGCGTTCTACAATCCTGCCGATGTCCCTGGCCTCGACGCCAATGACGCCACGGATGTCTTCAACAACTCCTCTTTTGAAAGACCGGAAGGCAGGGCCTACCTTTTCAGAAGGTTCTTCAAACTCAAGGCCGCGGCCGTGGACATCAACTCGGCTCCCCCGAGCCTTCTGGCCGCCACACTCCATGCTGTGCGCGATGTGACCTACCAGGAATACTGGCCCTCCACCAACAATGGCGTTGATGATTTCCTGCGGACAAAATTTCTTAGGGCCCCCAAGGAAAACAGCCATTTCATCAATGCCACAGAACCTGTTGCGGGAAACCCTGTACTATCAATGACAGACTGCCTCCTGCTTGCAAACACTCTGGATCAAAGGCGAAAGACCCAACCCTTTTCAAATCTGACAAGCATCGGCGATGCCATTCGAACCTGGAATGGCTCCTACGATGGGCGGAAGAATGTGTATGACGCCCGCACCATGACAACACCGTGGTTCACAGAGTACATGGACCCCTACATGGGGAATGCCAGGGAGTACGTGCTCGCGTATCTTCTGAATCACCACATCAACTCCAACCACTTGGTGTGGGACGAGGCCCAGGTTCCCGCGTGGAATCAGCGCATTTTGAGCCTGGGCAAAAATGCTGCGCAATACGGATTCAGGGATTTCTCATACAAGCCCATCTTTGACAAGTTCATGCCCCATAAAATTGGCGCCACCTTCGCTATGGGCCACGGCCAGCATGACATCGTCTGCAAAGGCTACAGGTTGGCTGAGGACGGCCGGATCTTGGCCACAAGCCAAATCACCACGCGTGTGCTGTGCCATAGTACTATTGACCTGCACATCCAAAGCGACTTGATTCAAGCTGCCATTGAGCCTGGCACAAACACACTGACCCTTGGCAATGAATGGGTGACGTATCCTGAATTTCCCAGTTCCGCCCCGGCCGAATGGGACGGCCAACTGGCCTTGATGCCACTGCGCAACATTTCACCCTATGGCGCAAACAAGCTGTTGCAGGTGCCTCTCACAGGGTATGAAGACAACCCCACCTCACCGGATGTGGGTGGCACTTGGCCCCGAGGGAATCGCCTCCTTAATGGTCCTAGTGAAAACCCGGCAAGAGGAAAGCTGGCCAATAGTTTGAACCCTGCCCCTGGAGATGGGATGCGCCCGCTCATCCCCGATACTTTTGATGACGGCCTCTATGCCAACGACCTCCTTCCTGGCGGCGGCATTCGCATGTCGCCCTACCACAACACCCTGAGTTTCAATCTGGACGGCTCAGGCAGTTACACCAACCGCCGGGAGGCACTCCTTGTGCTCAGCAACCACGAGAATGAAGTGGATTATGATTTCCCGGATCCCGAGATTGACCTGAGCGGTAATTCCAAGGTCCTCAAAACCATGCACTCAGGGGCCGTTTCGTTCTACTTCAAGCCCCGCTTCTCATGCACCCGCACCAGCGGCAATCTTTCCGGAGGCAATCAGACCCTGTTTGCCTTCCCCTTTGTGATCTACGACCCGGAAACGAAGGACCGTGCCCAAGCCATGGGCCATCCCATCAACCACAGTGAGATCATGTCCTTTTACACAGCTCTCATGCGCCTTTGTTGGGGTCCCAATGAATCCAGCATGGGAGGCCGCTTCTGCCAGACTCCCGTACCATGGCCATGGGTTCCAGGATATGACCATTCGTCGTTCGCCGGACAGATCGCTTCAGGCGAGCACCTTTTTCCCAACATGTGGGGATTTGATGTCAGTGGCGAAAACGGTTACTTTCTTGCCGAGAACATGACAGAAGCCCTCAGCGGGATCTTCGACACGACTTCGCCTTGGGGCCCCTCCGGTGACGGCAAACCTTGGCATTGGTCGGCCCCCAACCCCTATGCCGAGGAACGCCTCCAACTGGAGTTCATCATCACGAAGTATGCCGACGTACCGTATATGGATTATGAAACGGACCAGCAGTCGGTCAAGAACCTCAACCCCACCTTCCATGACTGGGATGACAAGGATGCCGTGTCCAAAACTGCACAAACGGGGGCCTTCACAACAGATAAGGCTCTCAATCTCTATGATTCATCGGACAAGGACCTCGGGGGCTTTCATACCCTTAGAAAAACATTTTTCATTGGCCATCCACATGTCATCGCGCCAGGGCCTGACAAAGGACAAGGCCCCAGGGATTCCCAGGGAAATCACCAGCCCCTGGTGGCCCCCGGTCGATGGAACCACATCTTCATCGCCTGGATGGATCTCTTTGACCTCCTGAATAATGATGGTTCATCCGCCGAATCCAAAGGGGGCGCCTTGGCGGTGTACATCAATGGCGCCTTCAACAAGACTTCTCCCAAGGGATACTCCATCGCGGGTCTCTTTGTGCAACAGGATTTGAGCGAACTGTTTTCCAGTGGCACGTTTGGCCCACCCTCTCCCTGGGAACCCGGCAAGAAACATGTGATCTACCAAGCTTCGGGCAACTACAACCCCCTACGCTACCCCCACAAATATTATACGTTTCCCTATTTCAAGTTCGCCACCGTGGAGGATCCCTTTGAGTTCATCCATCAAATTCCGCCACTGCATTACGGCCATCCCAATGGATGTCTCATCCACAGCTATGACTACTCCAGAATTTCAGTGGGCGCCTTTTCATCGCGCAATGAGCCTCTTTACATGAAATTCCCCTCCAGGTTTTACTTTGGATTCACTCCCTTCACTCAACATGATTACGACGGCTCAGGAAACTTGAGGGAAACTCCCTACGGCATCGGCTCCATCACCTGGGGATCCTTTATGGATATCCAGATCTTTGACCGACCCGACGCTTCCATCTGGGACTCCAATGCTGGATTCGCCCATGAATTGCCAAACTGGACTGATTTCAGTGTCTATCCTGCCGGCACTTCCAACCCGGCTATTTTCTACCCTCTCAAGCTCCTCCAGAAACAGGCGGCCATCCCGCCTTACAAGATTGTGGGAGCATCATGGGATGCCCACCTTCCGGAATTTCATGAGTTCTGGGATGACCAAGATGCCCCTGGGCCCGATGACCACGACAGCCAAACCCTCAAGTGTCTCGTCAATGTTGCCGGAATTACCCAGTGTGAGTTCATTGAAAGCCAAGATCCCTCAAACACAGAGCTCCATCACTGGGAGTGCACCACTCCCATTACAGTATCCTCGGTGGCCGATATGAATTTTGAGATCTTCTTCAAGGGTCAAAAAGTCACTATGGGCACACCCATTGTGGAGAGCTTCGAATTGGTCTGGCTCTCAACAGCGCCCCGATTCCTTGCTTACACCATTGAGTGAAAGACGTTCAGCGGGCCTTGTAACGCCTTGATTTGAGAAGCTCTTCTGCCGACAGAAGCAAACCCATGCCACTGTTGAGGGCCTGGGCACCGACAGGATCCATTGTTGCGGGCTCAAGCACCTTCCCCTCGCCAATGCGGCAAAGAGAATCTCCGTTTTCAGATCGCACCAAGAACCGATGGCCGGCAAGAACACCGTAGCGTCTCTTCTTGTAAATCGAGATGGCCCAGGGTTCCAGATTTGATGACGAGTCAGACAGGATGTCCCTCCCAAAAAACGGAGTTTCCCAGGTGCCACCCAGGAGCCCCAGCACGGTGGGAGCCAGATCGAGCTGACTGACAGGGCGTGACAGCCTTCCTGGCTCGAGCCCCGGTGCCAGGATGAAACTGACAACCCTGTATTCAGGCAGAGGGACGAGTTCCCTCCCCCTCAAGTGCACACCATGATCCCCCACAAAGACAAAGACCGTGTTATTGAAATAGGGTTTCTGGCTCGCCGTCTCCAGGAACCGGCCCACAGCCCAATCGGCATACAGAAAATTGTCGAGCTCCGGGGGATCGAAGCCAGGAGGCGGCTCGGTGCCGGCTGGCGCCAACGGCGCCTTGCCCTTGGGGAATTCCCAGGGACTGTGCAGGCTGACGGTGAGGATGGCCGCCATGAAGGGCTGTCCCTTGGCATGCTGGGCGTCAAAATCCCTATCGGCCTGGAGAAAGACATCCTCGTCGCAGACGCCCCAGGATCCCTTGTACGTCACCTCCGAAAAATCAGCCTCTTCCACAAATGTGTCAAAACCGTTGGCGATAAAAAAACCCTTCATGTGGTCGAATATTCCCTGTCCTCCGTAATAGAACGAGGTGGCATATCCCCGGCTTTTGAGCATGGAACCCAGGGTGGTGAACCCCCCATCGCGAGCCTGCGGTCGACGGATCACACTCACACCGGGTAGCGGGGGGAAGGAGCAGAGCACGGCCTCAAGTCCTTGCACTGTCCGTTCGCCTGTGGCAATGCAATGTTCGAGGAGGAGTCCCTTCGAGGCCCATCGGTCGCATTCGGGGGTCAAGGAAAGTTCTCCTCCCCAGGCCCCACCTAGGCGGGCAGTGAAGCTTTCCATCACCACCACCACCACATTGAGGGGCCTGGCCTGCCCATCGCCCACCTTGCGGGCCAGGGGGTTGGAACCCTGGGCGCCATCCAGAAAGATTCCCGTGGGTGCCAAGTGAGCTCGCGCCATCGCAAAGGCCTCCTCCACCGACAGGGGCCCCGTGATGTCCGCAACATTCCCATAGGTGTCCCCGGACTGCTGGGCCAGCTCATAGAGAACATTGAAGATCCCGTTCGCCGCCATTTCATTCGCCAACCGGTGCGAGGAAAAGGAAGCATAACTGGGGTTGAGGGGACGGTGATCGAAAGTCCCCCTGACACAAAATCCCGCAAGAAGGCCCAACCCCAAGGCTGTCAGCCTGTCTTTCACCATGATGCCATCCGCACCACTCATGGTCCGGCGCATCCACCAATAAAACGCCCCACACAAGACCAGTGAGGCAAGAGCGATCCTGATGACAGGATAGGCCTGAAGCATGGCGGAAATCACCTCGGGGTCAGACCCATGTTCCAGCACAAGGTAATTGGGCTTGGCATCGTAATACTGGAAAAAGAACCATCCCGCCATTTCAGCCGCAGACAAGACGGTGAGAAGAAGGGCTCCCACCCATGCCAGGGTTTTGCGCGCCCAAGGGGTGCCAGGAAGGAGAAGAGCTATCAGGGCCACAATCAAGGTCAGCCCCCCTCCCGTCACAGCATCCAATCGAAGACCAACCCAAAGCAACTGGCTGATGGAAACTGACGAATCCAGTTCCTCGGCACGGGAAACCAGGAGAAGAATCCTGGCACTCATTGGAATGCCTAAGGCGAAGGCCAAAAAGGCCAAGGTGGCCTTGGAACGTGAAAACCCATGCTGCGTAGCCTTCATATCCCCATTTTCACACAGAAACCGCTTGGATGCCGACTTTATAGGCTCATTGGCCCTAACCCTCAGGCGCAGGATTTGCTAAATTGCATGTGTATAACAAGAAGAAGAGGTTCCCATGGGACAGCGCTTGGTTTTTGCCACCCTATTGAGTTTACTTCTTGCCATTGTGGCGGCGCAGGAATTTATCATTGACGAGGACGGCCAGCCCAAACTCCTCTTTGACGACCCCCTCCAGCCCATGGAGCTCTTTTTTGGCACCAAGTACCCCACGGGGGAGAAAAATTACTCTCGCACCTTCAAAGCCGACGATCCGGAATGGTCGCTTCCTCCCATGCCCAAGGAAAAATACCTGGCCCTCAATGGCATCCAGGCCAAGATCAAGAAGGGCCAGGTTGACCAAGTAGCCTTGTTGAAGCCCCAAGGTCTCGCCACCGTTCCCTACATCTGGAACCTGATGAAGGAACAGAAAGCTGTGCAGGAAGCCGTGGCTCCCCTCGCGGTGGAATTGGAAGGACCCAACGGCGACGCCCTCACATACTCCCTCCTGTTCAGCAACCTTGTGGCGGTGCAGGACACGGCCATGAAAAAAATGAAGTCGCGTCTGAGCCCCGATGCCATCTTTGGTGTTTGGCTCCGCTCCAAGGGAGGAATCCGCGACAAGATCATTGCCATGCTGGTGGACAAAAAGGATATGAAGGCCTTCCAGGATCACCGCAGTAAATTCGACGAAAAGGACGAATGGAAGAAGATCTTCGACAAAAAGATCCCCACCTTCCTTCAGAACCTCTACATCCAGTCCCTGATCGACAGCGACTTCCTTCCCTTCAACGTGCCCGACAAGGAGTCCGAGAAGTTCATCAAGGAATTCATGGCCACCGTGCGCAAGGGCAAGGCCGACAAGGAGTGGGTGACCCTGGTGGCCCTGCGTGTGGGTGACAAGGTGAACGTCACCGATCTCGAGAAGATCTCCCGCAACTCAGACTGGTACTTCCGGTGGACCCTTTGCCGCGCTCTCCGCCACAGGCCCGATTTGATCTGGGTGACCACCCCCCTCCTGTTGGAGCGCCAACGTGATGAATGCGTGATGATCCGACTGGAAGCCAACCGCATCCTCAGAACCATGCATCACATGCCCTACGAATTCAAACCCCAGCGCACCCTCAAGCTCGACACAGAGGTGGTAGCCTCCTGGGAACGTTGGTGGACCCTTCGAGAGGATGACGCCAAGGCTCTTGCCGATTCAGAGTCGTGGCCTGTCACCCATCTCAAGCCGGACCGCAATCTTAAGGTTTTCTTCGGAGGGTCCCCACAAAACTTTGATGTCCTGGCCGGGAATGTCGAAAAGCCCTTCAAGGCCAGGATCACCCTCATCGATGTCAACAAGGATGGAGACTACACGGATTGGGGCATCGACCGCATTGGCTTTGGCGACGTGGAAAAGGAACCCACCCTCCTCTTATCACGTGTGGTGTCCTCGGGCACCGACTTGTGGTTCCTGGAACCCGACGACAAAACCATGACGGTGCGTTTCAAGAAATACACAGGCAAATCCGCCCTGGTGAAATTCACGGCCAACTATGAAAAAGACTATGATCCGGCCGGCATCACCGTATCCAGCGCCCCCGACATGAATTTCTTGGTCGATTTCAAAAAGGACACCCTGCTGCCCCTTGGAAGCTACTTCATCAATGCCGGATGGATCCTCCGCAAGGGTGGTGAAATCGCCCGGATCGAATTGAACAAGAAAGCCGCCCCCATCAAGGTGGATGGCACCACTCCTGTGGCCGTGACTGTGGGCTCCGAGCTCACATTCCAGCTTGACACCGAATTGGTGAAGGAAAAAAACCAGCTCATTCTCAAGCCTGTGGATGTGGTTGGCGCTGCGGGAGAGCTATACATGAAGATTTCTCCCCAATTGCAAACCATCTCCGTGGGAGCCTATTCGGATGGCAACAAGGATGAGACCCGCCGTGATTGGACGCCCTTCTACCTCAAGATGACGACCCAAATGGTTGGCGGACTGGTGCCTCCCATGGCCGAGGGCACCGTGCAGGCCGACAGGGTGAATTGGGAGCGCTTCAAGATGAAGGAGCTCCGCTTGAACACGGAGCTCAAGCCCACCCGACGCAACAAGGAAACGGAAAAGACCCAAAAAGAGGCCACCAAAGCGGCTGACATCACCGAAAAGGATACCATCGAGGCTATCCCAGCCGAAAACCGCACCCAGGTCCAAATCGATCGCTTGGCAGCGCTGATCACCGAGATTGGCACCCTGACCACTGAGATCAACACCCTGACTACCGAGATCACCAATCTCACCACTGAGATCGACGCCTTGGAGGCCGAGAACGCCCAGACCCTTCAGCTTCTCCAGGGTGATGCCGGGCTTTCAGGCCGTGACTTCAACGACTACATTGAGGCGCTCTACAAGGAAGAGGGATGCAAGTTGTTGGCCAAGGCGCTCTCGGATATTTCTTGGAAGCCCTTCCCCATCGACCTCAGCAAAGTCAGGGGAGCCAAGGATGCTGCCCAGCTCAAAATCACCCTCGACACCGCCAACAT
>JBFWNO010000070.1:0-14905 GCA_050251015.1 Planctomycetota bacterium | reverse complement strand
GGTTTTGACCGGGCTTTCGGGGCGCGGCCCTTGAAGCGGGTGATCCAGTACCGCATCCTCGACGACCTCTCCCTCAGGTTCATCGAGGGCGAGTTCAAGGATGGCGACGAGGTGGTGGTGGATTCCGATGGGGAGGGCTTTGTCATCACCAAGGGGAGTTCCACAAAGGAACCCAAGGCCAAGCGCGCCAAGGGCTGAGGTTATGGCTCGATCCTCGGATGCGGACGCCTTCCGCTAAGATGGTCGCATGCATTTCATCGATACAGCCAAGGTTCATGTACGGGGGGGCGACGGCGGCAACGGCGTTGTGAGCTTCCGGCGTGAGTACCGCATCCCGCGCGGGGGCCCTGATGGGGGCGATGGCGGCAAGGGAGGGGATGTGATTTGCGAGGCGGATGAAAACCTCGACACCCTCTTCCATTTGCATAAGGCCCACAAGGTGGAGGCCAAAAGGGGCGCCGACGGGGCCGGCAAACGTTGCAGTGGCAAAGACGGCGTGGATGTGATCATCCACGTGCCAGTGGGCACGCTCGTGAGGGACGCCGGCACGGGCCTGCTCCTCAGGGACCTCAAGAAGCATGGAGAGCGTGTGATCGTGGCCAAGGGAGGCCGGGGGGGGCTGGGGAACGTCAACTTCGCCACCAGCACCAACCAGGTGCCCCGCGAGCACGAGGAAGGGGTCCCCGGCGAGGTCCGCGACCTCGATTTCGAGCTCAAGCTGGTGGCCGATGTGGCCCTGTTGGGTTTGCCCAATGCCGGCAAAAGCACGCTGATCTCCAAATTGAGCGCGGCCCATCCCAAGATCGCTGATTATCCTTTTACGACACTCTCGCCCATGTTGGGGATCGTCAGCGTGGACAACCAACGGCGCTTCGTGATGGTGGATCTGCCTGGACTTATTGAAGGCGCCCACAAAGGTGCCGGCCTGGGCGATGCCTTCCTCAGACACATGGAGCGTTGCCGGGTTCTTCTGCATATTGTGGACGCCAGTGCCCAAGACGGCGTGGCACCCAAGGACGCGATCAAGGTCATCGAGAAGGAGCTCAAATCCCATGGACGGGGGCTTGAAAACAAGCCTCGCCTGATAGTTTTGAACAAGATGGATGCCGTCGATGAACCGGAAGCCCTACTCAAGGCCGTTGTGAAGGCCCTGAAGCCACGGAAACCCAGGGGGTCCAAGGCCCCACCCCCTCCGGCACCCGAAGTGATCCCCTTGAGCGCGATGAAGGGTGATGGACTCGATGGGCTCAAAAAGAGGCTTTGGGATGAGCTGGCGGTGACCGGCCGGTGACGACTCCCGGGGCTATAATGGCCCTACGGAGGAAGCCATGCCCTTTGACCTGAATTCGGCCTTCGACAACGCCATTGCCCAGAGCGCGTCCGATATTTTCCTCCGGTCCGGGGGACTCCCACGGATGCGGGTGAGGGGTGAAGTGGTGCCCATTGCCACGGATCCTGTGACGGACGCTGAAATGGATGCGGTGATGCAAAGGCTTCTGGGGCATCCGAAGAATGCCAAAAAGTACGAGGAGGATGGCGAAGTCGACACGGCCTACCAGTACGAAACCAAGTGCCGTTTCCGTTGCAACCTCTTCCACACCATGGGTCGCAAGGCCGCGGTGTTGCGGCGCATCCCCAACAAGGTGCCCTCCTTCAAGGAGCTCGGACTTCCCGAGAAGGCGTTGGAGGCCATCTGCGCCATGCGCCGGGGCCTGGTGCTGGTGACGGGGATCACCGGCAGCGGTAAGAGCACCACGCTTTCAGCTGTGATCAACCACATCAACGACAACCATCCCCGCCATATCGTGACCCTCGAGGACCCTGTGGAGTTTGTGTATCCCGACAATAAGTCCATGGTCAACCAAAGGGAAATCGGCAGTGACAGCAACGATTTCCACATGGCTCTGAGGAACGTCGTGCGCCAGGCGCCTGACGTGATCCTGCTGGGGGAAATGCGCGACATGGAGACCATGGAGGCGGCCATCAGTGCGGCCGAAACGGGACACCTCGTGTTTTCCACCCTGCACACCACCAACGCCAGCCAGACGGTGGAGCGCATCATCCAGTTCTTCCCGCCTCACCAGCACGAGGTGATCCGGATGCAGCTCTCTTTGGTGATGAAGGGGGTGCTTTCCCAGCGTCTGGTGCCCACCAAGGACGGCAAGGGCCGGGCCGTGGTGGTGGAAGTCATGATGAACACTCCGCGTATTGCCGAATTGCTCCTGGAAGGCAAGACCCACGAACTTGCCGACGCGATCGCGCAGGGCGAGTATTACCACTGCCAGACCTTCAACCAGCACCTGCACAAGTTGTTCACCTCCGGTGTGATCTCGGAGCAGGATGCCTTGGCCAACTCCGACTCCCCCGATGAGCTCAAACTCCAGATGCGTGGGATCGTCAGGGGCGGCCAGATGGGCTTCAATTGAGATGAACGCGAAGGTGATCCAATACGCCCTCTGGGCGGTTTTTGTTGGATTGGTGTCCGGAGGGGCGTGGAAACTCAGGGCGGGCTTGCCCTCACCCGAACCGGTGGACATCAATGCCTCCCTCTACGATCCCGAGGTGATCAAGGGGGAGACGGTGGATTACAACGCCAACCTCCTCCAGTACAAGCCGCTCGAGACCCTGTCATTTCAGTGGGTGCCCATCAAGCCCCCGCCTTCCTCCAGCCCCACCTCGGTGGAAAGGTTCAAGCCCCCCCTGGCTTTGACCCGCGTGATCAACCAGAAGATGGTTCAGCTCCTGGACACCACCTCGAATACCAAGACCTTCTATAACGTCGGGGAATCCATCATTCAGAAAATGGGCATGGTGAAGAAACCCATGGGCAAGCTCCTGGAACTTAATACGACCGATCCCATGAGGGCTGTCCTGAAGATCGAATACCTCAATCCCCAGAACCAGGCCATGGAGCCCTTCGAGCTCGCCCTCGACACCAACAAGACCTCCCTCTTGAGCACCGTGCAAAAGAAGGCCAATGCACGCAAGCTCAAGATTGGCGATCCCAATGTCCTTGAGGCCCATGAAGGCAAAGTGGTGGGCCCCAACCAATACGAGCTCAACTACGAGTTCTTCAACGCCATCATGGACAACAAGCTTTCCGAGCTCGGCAAAATCATGGTCAACCAGGACCCGAGCAAGGAATACAGGGTCACCAAGCTGGGCGGTGACAGCGTCCTGAGGAAGTTCGGCTTCAAGGACGAGGATGTACTTCTCAAATTCAACGACCAAGACATCAAGAGCATGCAGCAGGTGATTGCCGCGGCCGGTAGCTTCCTTGCCGGTGGATCGCCCAAGGTCAAAATCCAGGTCCGCAGGGCCGGGCAGGTGGTCGCCTACGACTTCACGGTGCTCACCAACAAGGGCGAGTTCAAGGAAAAATATGAGTGATCGGGGCCAACGCCTCGTCATCGATATTGGCAACACTTTCATCCACTGGGGACGCCTCGGGGATGGGATCGTGGACCATGGCCGACTGCCTCATGACGAGGCGGGCCGCTTCGCATCCCAGGTGCTCAAGGAACGTGGTGGGACTGTGGTGGTGGCCTCGGTCAACCCACGGCCTCTTCAGGCCCTCTGCCAGGGATTGGAAGAGGCCGGAGCCCGTGTCATTGAGCTCCGTTACGGGGTGACCTGGAAGCCCAAGGTCCTTGTGGACACCCCGGCGGAGGTGGGCATCGACAGGCTGGTGAACGCCAGAGCCGTCAAGGAAAGTCACCCTGAGGGAGCCATCATTGTGGACCACGGGACGGCCCTGACGGTGGACTTCATTGCCCCGGGCGGTTGTTATGCCGGCGGGGTGATCGTCCCCGGCATTCAGATGGCCGCCAGGGTGCTGTCGGAGAAGACGGCGCTCATTCCGCGGGTCAGCACGCACCGGCCCCACAGTGTGGTCGGTACCAACACCTCCGATTGCATCAGTGCCGGTCTCTACTACGGGATGGTCGGCATGGTGGAGGCCGTGGTGCGCAGGATCCGGCTGGAAAAAGGGGGGGACTTTCCCGTACTGGTGACCGGTGGCGACGCCTCATTCATCGTGGAGGAAAGTACCCTGCCCATGGTCCTGGATCCTCTCCTGACCCTCCGCGGGTTGGCTCTGGCCGGTGACGATGCTGGACTCTGGTCCTGATCTGTTTTCATCTCCCGCCGAGATGATGTTACAATCACATTCCGAGAGGTTGAACCATGCCGAAGACTGCCACCATCACCTTGGACGGTAAGACAATCGAGTGCCCCGTGATTGTGGGCTCTGAGGGTGAGATGGGGATCGATGTGACTCAGCTCCGGGCCAAGACGGGCGCTGTCACCATCGACCAGGGCTTCATGAACACGGCCTCTTGCGAGAGCCGGATCACCTACATCGACGGCGAAAAGGGCATCCTGCGCTATCGCGGCTACACCATCGAGGAACTTTGCGCCCATTCGACCTTCACGGAGGTCGCCTATCTCCTGATTTATGGCGAGTTGCCGACACGTTCGCAATACGAGAAATTCACCTTTGACCTGACTCACCATACGATGATCCATGAGGACCTCAGAAAGTTCTACGACGCCTTCCCGCACACCGCCCATCCCATGGCCCTGCTCTCGGCGATGGTGTGCTCATTGAGCACCTTCTACCAGGACAGCATCGATCCGCTCAACCCCGAACACGCCCGTCTTTCGATCCTGAGGCTTCTGGCGAAGATCCCCACGATTGCGGCCTACACATACAAGAAGAGCATCGGCCAGCCTTTCGTGTATCCCGACAACTCCCTGCGCTACAGCTCCAATTTCATGAAGATGATGTTCAGTGTTCCGGCCGAGCCCTATGTGGTCGATCCCGATGTGGACAGGGCCATGAACCAACTCTTGATCCTCCATGCCGACCATGAGCAAAATTGCTCGACTTCCACGGTCCGCTTGGTGGGCTCCTCGCAGGCCAACCTCTTTGCCAGCGCGGCGGCAGGAATCTGTGCCTTGTGGGGGCCGCTTCACGGGGGTGCCAACCAAGAGGTGCTTGAGATGCTGGAGCGCATCCATGCCGATGGCGGCGATGTGAAGAAGTATGTCGAGATGGCCAAGAGCAAGACATCGAACTTCAAGCTGATGGGTTTCGGGCACAGGGTGTACAAGAACTACGACCCAAGGGCGACGATCATCAAGGGTTCCTGCGACAAGATCCTCTCCAAGTTGGGTATCAAGGATCCCCTGCTGGACATTGCCAAGCAATTGGAAGATGCGGCCCTGAACGACAGCTACTTCATCGAGAGGAAGCTGTTCCCAAATGTGGATTTCTACAGCGGCATCATTTACCGCGCGATCGGGTTCCCCACGGACATGTTCACCGTGCTCTTCGCCATTGGCCGCACACCGGGCTGGATTGCGCAGTGGAAAGAGATGATGGAAAGCCCGGCAAACAAGATTGGCAGGCCCCGTCAGATATACCAGGGTGAGCAGAAGCGTGCCTTTGTGCCCATTGAGCAGCGCTCCTGAAGCCTGCGGGCCTTTTCAGCCATTGTCATGGGGGTGGATAGTGTCCCGGTGGATCTCACGGACTTCAAATCCGGCGTGACGGCCCTGTGTCGTCAGGTGGGTTCGACTCCCATACGCCCCCGCCACTAAGCTCAGTCTTTTTTGATGACGGACGTTCCGTCGATGCCGATCTGGCCCGGAGCCACGTTGATGGTGATGCGGGAGCCGTCCCGCAGGATCTCCAACATGTGGGGGCCATCGCCGCGGACCTGTTCCCGGGCTCTGGCGATGCTTGAATTTGCCAGATTCACCCCGCCATAGCTGAGGATGATGTCACCCGGCCTGATGCCCAAGGAGGAGGCTTGGCTATCGGGCACGATGCGGTCGACCATGAACCCGCTTGCAGGGGGACTGCGGCGCATCAGACTCCTGCGGAGCAGGTCCTGGCGGGGGCCCGGAGGTGTTGTCGCCAGGGCATTTTCAAGATAATTGTCGACGGCCGGGCCTGGCATCCGGGTTGCCGTCAGCAAGAGGGCTCCAAAGGCCTCGTCATTCAGGGCGGCGTCGGACTGCAGGCGTTCGATGAGCTTGGCTCCAATGGCAGGATCCGGCCGATGGGCCAGCACTTCCGTCATCTTGGTCAGGGTTTGGGGGTCGGTTTCCCTGAGGATGGCATCGAGCACAATCTTGTCCTTGTCCGGGATGGGCATCCACATGATGGCGTGGGTGGCATGGATCCTGAAACCCGGAGGCACCTTGTCCATGTTGGCGGCATCCAGGGCCCAGGTCATGATCTCGGGTGGAAAGGATGTGAAGTAATCCTGCATCTTCACGGAAAACTGGTTGCCATTCATCCACATATCGGCATCAATGATGGCGGCAATCTCCATGATGGTGGGGTAACCCTCGGGTCCCAAAGATTTGAGTTCCTGGAGCAGTTTCACCAGACCGGCTCCATCCTTGTTTTCCACAAGCCCCGCAATTTTCAACTGGATATCCACGGCCTTTTGCCTTCTTTCCTCCGGTGAAAGGGCAGCCACCTGGGTTCCAACAGGCGGCAGGTTTGTCGCGACTGTGGCTCTGGCCTCCGCCGTGGGCGTAGTGGCGGCCTCCCGGGCAACAGCCAGGTCCTTTTGCAGGCGGGTGATGTCGGCACTCATCATGGCCAGCTTTTGCCTTTCGGCATCGAGGGCTTGTTGCAGGTCAGCCGCTGATCGATTCAGGGTATCCGTGGAAGTCGTGGTGACAGAGGTTGAGCCTTGGCCGGAGGGTCCTGACGAAAGAAATTCTGGGGAAAGTCCGGAAAACATGGCCACGGCTGTTCCCGCTCCGAATCCGGCGAGGAAGATGGCGGTCCGACTCACTTCTATTCCTCGAAGAGGGGGTCGATGCCGGCAAAGAAAATCTTGATGGATTCTGGATCGAACCCGTTGCGCTTGAGTTTTTCCTTCTGTTCGGCACGGGCATCGTTGTACTCACGCGCCGGGGTGTTGATCAGCATCTCCCAGGCTGAGGTGAAATAGGCCTCGGCCTTGGCGCCTTGGTGATAGGATTTTTCAAGCCAATAGGATTTGAGATCCCGGCGTGTCTCATTCATGGCGGCGGTGGACTTGGCCTTGCGCTTCTTGATTTCCTTTTCTTCGACATCCTTGCAGGCACTCTCCAGGAGCTTTTTCTGCTCTGCCGAGGGAACATGGAGCCAATCTTTCCATTCCTTGGCCACGAGCTCGACATAGGAAGAGGGATAGCCTTTGAGGATGGAGGATTCCTTGAGATGTTTGCAGGCTTGTTCCACATGGAGGTTGTTGGACTCCGATGGCCTTTCCTTTTCGGGAAGGGTGAGGAGTTTTTTCTGGATGGTCATTTCAGCGGCCAAGGCCTTGTCAAGTTCACTGCCCTTGAATCCTTTTTTTTCGAGTTTGTCTTTCCATTCCGATTCCAACGCCTTCAGTTCGGAACCTTTGGGATCATCTTCCTTGGGCTGTGCGTTTGGTGGAGTGGTGGGAGTTTCGGTGACGGCCTTGGCGCGGGCTTCCGCCTCTTCTTCCATGATCCTGCGGACCTCGAGCAGAGATTTCCCCTCATCCAGGAGTTCCCTGCGCCGGCGCGTCGTCCATTCTTCTTCTGATTCCGCATGCAAGGGGCCCCAGGTCAGGAGCAAGGCTAGGGCAACCATGAGATTCTTCATGCTGGCCATTGTATCCCTCAGTACAAAGAAGATGGCAAAGCGCATTTGACGGATCAGAGGACCCCATGGAAAACGTCATATGACGCATCTTATTGGTATGAAAGGGTTTGTGGGATTTTAGGCTCTCTGTCAATCGGCATCTTTTCAGGGCACGGGATTTGATATCCTCTCCATGGAGGTCCCATGATGCTGACCCTCAAGATCCTGATCAATAAAGAAACCCAACAGGAAGTCACCTTGCGCCGGAACGAGGAAAGCATCGGCCGTTCCCGGTCCTGCACCCTCCGTTTGACGGACACATCGATCAGCGGACTCCATGCCCATATCCGCAAGAAAGGGAAGTCTTACATTCTCGTGGATGAGGGCTCGACCAATGGAGTCTATGTCAACAGTGTGAAAATCAAACAGCATGAGCTGGCCGTTGGCGATCAGATCCGATTGGGCCGGGTGGGCTTGGTTGTCGCCGGATCTGGAGTCAAAGCCAAGTCAAGCAGCAACAAGAAAAAGATCAAGTCCGTTACCAAGGGCAAGGGTGTCGTGGAGATGCGACGCAAGGCCCCGGCACCCTCAAAAACCTGAGTCGCCTTCCAGGATTCTGCGTTCCGCTGTTGTAGCCTCCCGCCAGGATCCGGGGGCCAGGTTTCCCAGCTTGACTGGCCCAATGGCCAACCTTTCCAGGCGAAGGACCTTGCGACCCACGGCTTCGCAGAGCCTGCGAATCTGGCGTTTTTTTCCTTCGCGAAGTTCCAATTCAATGTGGGATGTGGAGTCCTTGTGACTGAGGATCCGCCCCTTCAAGGGTTGGGTGGGTGTACCGTCCAAGGGCAGTCCGGAGCACAGGCGAGCCAGGGTGCCAGTGTCCAGCCGGGGGGTCACAGCGACCCTGTAGGTCTTGGCGATGCCGTGGTCTGGATGGGTGAGCCGATGGGCCAAATCACCGTCGTTTGTGGCCATGATCAAGCCTTCGCTTTCCTTGTCCAATCGACCCACAAGGCTGAGACCCATGTCCGGGGGGAGAAGCTCCAGCGCGGGGGGGGCTTCCTCTCCGGTTTGGCAGACATAACCGGGTGGCTTGTGCAACAAATAGATCTTCAGGGGGGCAGGACTCAGTTCTCGGGAGCCCATTTTGACCTTGGAATCCGCGGGCACGATTTTCTTGCTGTCGCGGACCACCTTGCCATTCAGGGTCACTTTCCCGTCACGGATGAGCTTCGCGCATTCCCTGCGGTTTCCAAGGCCGGAAAGGACGAGATGGCGCTCCAGGCTCAATTCGTCATGGTTCATTTGACCGTCCTCCCGGAGGGTTGTATTGTAGCTTCCAGGACATGGTGGTTTTTTCATGATTGAATCTTCGCTGGCCAAGCTCAAGCGCCTGCAAAAGAACTACAACAGGGGTGAGCAGGTTTTCGCCCAAGGTGACAACACCCACGAGCTCTATGTGTTCCTGGAGGGTGAAATCGGTGTCTATGTCGACAGCCAGAAGGTGGCCACGGTGAACACGCCCGGTACCTATCTTGGCGAGATCGGGGCCCTTCTCAAGAAGCCACGCAGTGCCACCTGCATTTGCACCCATTCGAGTTCCCTGTTGTGCATCCCCGAGGATGCCATCGAGCTGTTCATCAAGACGGCGCCGAGCATGGGTTACAAGTTGGCCCTGGTGCTGGCCGAGCGTCTTTCGAACATGAACGAAAGGTTTGCCAAGCTTTCCGAGGAGCACCGCGACACGATCAAGGACAGGGAGAAGGACAAGAAGGGGGAAAGACCCCCGGAGAAGCCTCCAGCCTGATCAGGCGGTGATATCGATACCTTTCCAGGTATCCAACTTTTCACCCACAAGTTTCCTGGTTTCATCCACGATGCCCCTGGCTTCAGGAGTGAGGAAGGCGTCCAGGATATCAAGCGCATCCTTGAAGCCCTTGTCGATGGCCGGGAGGATATAGTCCAGGAATCCCTGTTTGGCTTTCGAATCGAAACCCTGGGCCGGGTCGAATCCGGTGAGCGCGAAATTCACGATGTTGTCCGACACACGGTCCGGACTGAGGTCACCCAACGTGCCGTTTTCCCCTTGGGCCAGGTAGCCCTCGATCTTTTGGCGGACGTCTTCGGGCAGGCTATCAAGCAGGCCCTTCTGGAATTCCTGGGGGGTGGTGGCGGCACCTTGCATGATGACTTCGCGCTGGACATCGATGGAGATGTCCCAAAGGCTATCGCCTAATCTCACGGTGGCATCCACATGCATAGATTCCCGGTAACCCTTGAGGAAGGCATCCTGGCCCTGGGCTGAAAATTCCACCCGATCGGTGCGCAGGGTCAAATCGAGAAGAGTGGGTCCCGCTTCTCCCTTTTCCGGCGGGGTGGAGGCTTGGCGCGGGGAGACATCATGGCCTTGGGAACCCGATTTCAGGGATTCTGGAGGCAGAAACAGGGCGGGGTCAATGGCCTGGATCATGGAGGGACCTCTCTCTAAGCGCGTATCGGCCATCTTGGCGCTCAACTTGAGGATTATTGTGAGGAAACTTTAACTATGATGGAGGCGTGACATCCCCCCTTCAATATCGCCGCCCCCGATTGGCCGCCAATTGGGATCGACTGGATGCCCAGGGGCTCAGGGATCTCCAGGATCAGCGCCTGCGCACCTATGTGAGGGAACAGCTGATCCTGTCGCCTTTTTACGAGTCCCATTTCAAGAGCGCCGGAGTCGATCCCCGCACCTTCAAGGGACTGGAGGACCTTGAAAAGATTCCCTTCTGCTCAAAGAAGGATGTGATCGCCAGCCCCGAGAACCCCACGCGCCCGCGCGACCTTGTCCTGCATCCGACTCCGGAGCGCCTCAAACACTGGCCCCTGTCTCGGCGGCTCCCGCTCTTGGGCACGGCCCTCTTCGAGGGTAAGGCCGTGATCAAAAGGGAGCTGTCCCTGGAATACCGCCCCATGACCCTGACCTTCACCACGGGCCGTTCCAGTGCGCCCACTCCCTTCTTCTATTCGCTGTATGACATGGATCTCTCGGCCCTCATCGGCCAAAGGCTGATGGAGGTGATCGGTGTGGAGCCCGAAGCCGACAAGGCCGTGAGCCTATTTCCCTATGCCCCGCACCTGGCCTTCTGGCAGACCTTCATGGTGTCGATGGGAGGGGGGATGTTCATCCTCAACACGGGAGGTGGCAGGATCATGGCCACACCCAAAATCCTCGATATCCTCGAGAAGATGCAACCCACACTCATCATGGGCATTCCCGGATATATGTACCACCTGATGCGCCAGGCCGAGGCCGAGGGCCGGAAATTCAAGAATGTCCGAAGGGTGGCCCTGGGAGGCGAGAAGGTGACACCGCTTCTCAAAGTGCGCCTCAAGGAGATCCTCAAGCGCATGGGAAGCCCCGATCCCGAGGTGCTATCCATCCTCGGGTTTACGGAAAGTCGGCAGTGCTGGGCAGAGTGCCCCGATCCCGCGGGTTCGGGTTTTCACCTGTATCCCGACACCTCGTTCATCGAGATCATCGATCCCGATACGGGCAAGGTGCTTGGTGATGGCCAGACGGGCGAAATGGTGTACACCTCCCTCGATGGGCGGGCCAGCAGCCTTTTCAGGTACCGCACCGGCGACATCATCCAGGGGGGGATCACCCACACCCCCTGCCCTCACTGCGGCAGGACAGTGCCCCGGATCGGGACAGACATCCGGCGCTTTTCCAACATGAAGGATTTCCACCTCACCAAGGTCAAAGGCACCCTGCTCGACCTCAATATTCTGGCCGGGGTGTTGGGGAACCACGCGGGGGTCGAGGAATGGCAGCTGGTGATCACCAAGCTCAACGGCGATCCCTTGGAGGTCGACGTTCTGACACTCTACATCGCCCTGCGTTCCGGAGCCGACGAGGCGGCGGTGAAGGCCGACCTTGTGAAGCAGCTCCAGCACCAGTGCGAAGTCTCTCCCAACGCCATCGTGGTTGAGAATCTTGAGGCCCTCCTCCAGCGCGTGGGCATGGAGGACAAGGTCAAAGAGGAGAGGATCGTTGACCGGCGCTGAGCGCCTGACGGGACGCGTGGTGGCCGTGCACCGCGGCCAGTGCGATGTTGATGTGGAAGAGCGCCCGCATTGGGTGCTCTGCAGTGTTCGGGGCTCATTCCGTGACCTGACGGATGGTTCGCGCCGGACCGAGGTGAATTCCCTGGCGGTGGGGGACATCGTGGATCTGACGCTGACCGACGAGACACACGGTGTGGTCGAGGCCCTGCATCCCAGGTTTTCCGAACTTTCACGTCCGGCCGTGCACCGCGACCACCTCAAGCAGGTCCTCTGCGCCAATATCCACCAGGTGGCCATCCTGGTCAGCCTGCGCGAACCCCGTTTCAAATCCCAGGTGATCGACAGGTTGCTGGTGATTGCCCTGTGGGGGAATGTGTCGCCCATCATCATCCTGTCAAAGACGGACCTCGGCGAGAAGGCCGAGGTGGACTCCATCCGGGACATGTACAAGGGCCTCGATGTCCCCTTCATCCCCCTTTCCAGCGTGACGGGTGAGGGCCTTGAGGAGGTGCGCGCCCTCCTCAAGAACAAGATCACCGCCTTTTGTGGGCAAAGCGGGGTGGGCAAGAGCACACTCCTGAATTCCATCATGGGCGAGGAAAGGGTGCCCACGATGGAGATCAGTGCTAAGACCGGCAAGGGGCGGCACACCACCAGCTGGGCCGAGATCTTCACCACGAAGGATGGCAAGATCATCGACCTCCCGGGCAACAAACAGTTCGACCTCTTTGAGATCCCGCGCGAGGTGGTAGGGCAGTTCCTGCCGGATTTTCAGAAGTTGTCCGAAGGCTGCAAATTCCAGCCCTGCTCCCACACCCATGAACCCAAGTGTGCGGTGCGTTCCGCGGTGGAATCCGGCGCCCTCAATGCCGACCGTTACCGCAATTACTGCCGGATTTTCGAGACGGTGGGGGCGAAATAACTTGAGGCTCCAATCCGTGGTGGCCTGGATCCTCATCTTCTGCGGGGGCTTTGTCGGAAGGCTTCAAGCCAACGGGCCCCGGGTGGAATGCCTTTCCAGGGAAGAGGCCGCTGTGGCGATCACGGATGATGCCGCGGAGCCTTATTTTTGCAGGCTCAGGACTCTGGAGATCGGGGCCAAAACTGGGGCTCTTCCAGCCTCGGCTTCCCTGGACGCGGCGCAAGAGTGCGCCCGGAGGCATTACAGCGCCCATGTCCTGGATTTCAATGATGAGGAGAGGACGCTCATCTCAACAACGGTGGCTTCCCTTGTGGCAGCGGTGAGCCAGGAAGCACCCCTGCTGACACGCATGCCTTGGCGTTTCCTGAAGGTGGACGGCACCGTGGAAGGGGGGCTTCCCCACACCCGAGGATCGGTCATCATCCTCTCATCCCCAACTCTTGCGCGGTATGTTGGGCAGGGTGCGAAGGAAGGGGCCTTTACCGAGCTTCTCCTTCACGAGCAGATTCATGTGGTCCAGAGGATGCATCCGGGGATTTTTGATGGGATCTACACCCGTCATTGGGGATTCAGCAAAGCCAAGCGTATCGCTGAACATCCCTGGCTTGTTGAGCACCAACTCCTGAATCCCGATGGTACGGACCTCCATTGGGTGGTGGAGATCAAGGAAGGACAGGTGCACCGATGGATGTGGCCCCTCTTGCTACTCCGCAAGCCAGAAGATTCGGGTGTGGCGCCCCAGATGCCCTCCTGCTTCAGGCAGCTGTCCCTGACGCTCGACAAGGATCCAGATGGAGCGTTCAAGGTCAAGGAAGATGAATATGGTCTCCCGGATTTCATCGACCTCTACAAGGATGAGGGTTACCTCTCCCGGTTTGGGGGGTGGAGGCACAACCTTTATCACCCCCATGAAGCGGCAGCGTCGATCTTCAGTCGGGTTCTGCTCATGGGCTCGGCGGGTCAAGAGGCCATCAAGGGCCAAGGAGAGCTGTTGAAGTCAATCCGCGCCGCCTTGAAATAGTCGAGCGGGGGTCAGACGATTTGTTTGAGGGCTTTCAGGGCCCCCTTGAGGACCCAGGGCTCCACGGCGTAGGAAATCCGGAAATGTCCCGGGGATCCAAAACCTCGTCCGGGCACCACCAAAACACCCACTTGCTGGGCGGCTTCCACAAAGGCGATGTCATCGCGGAATTTTTTGGGAACCTTTGGGAAGGCATAGAAGGCTCCGTTGGGAGTGGGGCACTCGATGCCTAGGTCACGGAGCCCCTTGACCAGCAGATCGCGGAGTTTGCGGTAAGGGGCTACAGGAGCCGGCAGGTCGAGGAGCTTCATGGCCACATACTGCATGGTGGCGGGGGCATTCACGAAACCCAGGGTGCGGTTGGTGAAGGTGATGGCCGAGCGGAGGGTGGGCTCGCCGATAGTCTTGTTGAGGGCCAGATAGCCGATGCGGTCTCCGGGGATGGACAACGACTTGGACCAGCTGTACACCACGGCACTGTCACGGTAGCCGGCAGTGCAGGAAGGGGTGTGCCCCCTGCCATAGTAGATTTCACGGTAGGGCTCGTCACTGACCAGCAGGACCCGGGTCCCATACCGGCGGCCATGGGCCATCAGCAGGCGATGCAGGCCCGCGATCCTGGACTTGGAAAGGGCCACACCTGTGGGATTACCGGGGGAACAGACGATGACCGCCTTGGTTCTGCGGCTCAGGGCCTTGCGGATCGCCTTCAGGTCAAGGTCGAACTGCTTGTCGAGGTTGGCAATAACGGGCTTTCCACCATGATTGCGGATGTAGAAAAGGTACTCCACAAAGTAGGGGGCCATGATCACCACCTCATCCCCGGGATTGAGGATGGCCTTCATCAGGACATTGAGGGCGCCGCCGGCACCCACGGTCATCACCACATCCTCAGGCTGGCAGGGAAGGATCTTGCGGCGGGTCAGATTGGCGGCTACCTTGGCCCTCAATTCCAGCAGGCCTGCATTGGACATGTAACGGTGGTGGCCGCCAGTTCGCTTCCTGGAAAGCTCAGCCAGGGTGTTGAAGAAGGCTGCTGGAGGCTCGATGACGGGATTCCCCAAGGACAGGTCGAACACGTTGCGAGGCCCAAGTTTGGCACGCAACTCGTTGCCCTTCTCAAACATGCGCCGGATCCATGAGGCCTGGTCGAGCGAAGCCGCGACCTGAGTGCTGACTAAGGATTCCGGGGCCACCATCACGTCATTCCCGGGCCTAGGGGGGACTACTTCTTTTTGACCTTGATGGAGCGCACCTTGCGGAGGCCGAAAGGAGAGGAATTCTCCGAAAA
>JBFWNO010000069.1:0-14925 GCA_050251015.1 Planctomycetota bacterium | reverse complement strand
TCCGTCCAGCTCCGACTCTGGGGATCGAAGGAGCTCAGGAGCACATGGTCCAGCTTGCCCGCGTCGGTGGCTTTCCAGAACAGTCTCTTGAGGTCCCTGGGTCGCGCGGCCAGCTCCAGGCGCGTGCGGTCCACTGTCAATCGGGGAGCTTCTGTATCAATGATGACATCCAATTCGGCATCGTCTATCTTGGAGGGGGCGTCCTCACGATGGCCCACGGAATCCGTAGCAACGGTGCAAAACATGTAACGGCCATCATGGGCCGCCTCGAAACTGAAAATCTTTTCGGGATCATCGATGGCACTGTGGAGATCCCAGGTCTCGCCGCCGTCCTCGCTGACAAACAGCTCAACCTTGGCCACGCTTGCCGGTCCGGTGGCCCTGACCTTGGGCTTGAGCCTCACGGTCCGGCTGTTGGAGTAATAAAGACCGTCACGTCCCTTGCGGATCTCGGCCCTCACCAATCCCGCCGTGAGGAGGCCAATCATGATCATGCAGGTCAGGCGTTTCAAGACGATCTCCTTGGGATGGAACAGGGGGTCATCCCACTTTCGGCCTTGCATCACCTTCACTGAAGTACTTCCTCAGGGTCCCTCATGTGAAACTTGAGGTTGACTGGAATTGACCGGGTCTCCGGCTATGCCACCTTGGCGCCTATAATCAGGGACCATGAAGTCCCGCGACCAGCAGATTGAAAGAATCCGCGAAAGGGTCGGTGAAGTCGCCCCCCGGGAAGCCTGGCAGCGCGCGACCTCGGGGGCCCTGATCCTGGACATCCGCGAACCCGAGGAACTGGCCCTGGGCTCTGTGCCTGGCTCCCGCAAGATTGTGAGGGGATACCTTGAGCTCCGGATCGAGGACGAGATCGAAGACAAGGACACCCCCCTCCTTGTGATCTGTGCCGGGGGTTTCCGCTCGTTGTTCGCCGCCGACACACTGAGGAATCTTGGTTATGCCAGGGCCACCAGCATTGCCGGGGGCTTCAATGCCTGGAAACGCGAAGGGCTTCCCGTGGAAGCTCCCCAGAGCAGCCTGCCCGCATTGGATCTTGAGCGCTACAGCCGACACCTGTTGATACCGGAGATCGGGCAGGTGGGGCAAAAAAAACTCCTGGATTCCTCCGTCCTTTTTGTGGGAGCCGGCGGACTGGGATCGCCCGCCGCCTTCTATCTGGCCGCAGCCGGGGTGGGCCGCCTGATCCTCGTGGATGATGACGTGGTGGACAGGAGCAACCTGCAGAGGCAGATCCTGCACTCCGAGCGCACACTGGGTCGCCCGAAAGTGGAAAGCGCCCGCGAGACATTGCTGGCACTCAATCCCGGCATCAGGGTGGACACCCATCGGACACGCTTGGATCCATCCAATGCCCAAGCCCTTATCGCATCCGCCGATGTGGTGATCGATGGGGCCGACAACTTCCCCACCCGCTACTTGGTCAATGACACCTGTGTCAGACTCGGCAAGCCGAATGTCCACGGAAGCGTCTTCCGCTTCGAGGGACAGGTGAGCGTGTTCTGGCCTGCGA
Source organism: Planctomycetota bacterium (assembly GCA_050251015.1). Taxonomy (GTDB): domain Bacteria; phylum Planctomycetota; class JBFWNO01; order JBFWNO01; family JBFWNO01; genus JBFWNO01. The sequence goes on along the minus strand of JBFWNO010000069.1, from coordinate 13,400 downwards.
AGGATGGCCCCTGCTATCGCTGCCTGTATCCCTCGCCCCCACCCCCGGAACTCTCGCCTTCCTGTGCCCAGGCCGGGGTGCTGGGCGTTCTCCCGGGTGTGGTGGGACTCCTGGAAGCTGTGGAAGCCCTCAAAATTCTGCTGGGCCTCGGCGACACGCTTGTTGGCCGCCTCCTGCATTACGACGCGCTGCAGGCCAGGTTCCATGAATTGAAGGTTCCCCGTCTCGCCACCTGCCCCGTCTGCGTGAAGGGTGAATTCCCTGATTCCTACCCGGATCTTTCCTGCTCTTCATGAGCCTCCATGGCTTCATGGTGGCAGGAACCCACAGTGGTGTCGGCAAGACCTCCGTGACACTGGGCCTTGCCCGGGCCCTCCGGCAGCAAGGTCGCAAGGTGTCGGCCTACAAAACAGGTCCCGACTTTCTTGATGCACTCTGGCTGGCAGCGGCCACAGGATCTGCTCCACGCAATCTCGATGCCTGGATGGCCGGACCCTCCCTCCGGAATCTCTTTGCGCAAAGCGCGAGGAAGGCAGACCTCATCATGGTCGAGGGCATGATGGGACTCTTTGATGGCGTGAGTCCCTCCCATGAAGAAGGTTCCTCAGCCGAACTCGCCAAGATTCTCGGCCTGCCTGTGATCCTTGTGGTCGACGCCTCGGCCATGGCACGCTCCGTGGCGGCTCTTGTGAAGGGATTCCAAACCTTCGACCCCGACCTTCACCTTGCGGGTGTGATTGCCAATCGTGTCGGTGGCCCAGGGCATGCCCAGATGCTGGCTGAGGCCCTTGCTCCCCTCGGAGTCCCTCTCTTGGGGGCCCTGCCCCGCATGGAAACCTCCATGCCCGAAAGGCACCTGGGACTCAAGACTCCAGAATCCGGGGAGTCCACATCGCTCCTCGATTCCCTGGCTTCGATGATGGCGCAGCATGCCGATCTCACCAGGATCGGGCAACTGTTGCTGACCAAGCCCCTTTCCCTGGAGGAGACCTCCAAGGAGGAACCTTCCTTCCGTCGCGGGACGACGCATCGAGTGGCCATCGCTAGGGACGAAGCTTTTCACTTCTACTATGAGGACAATCTCGACCTCCTGCGAAGCCTGGGAGTGGAGCTCCAGCCCTTTTCACCTCTGCGCGATGCCTCCATTCCGACCGATTGCAACCTGCTTCTGCTGGGAGGCGGCTACCCCGAAGAACATGCCCGGGACCTGTCGCGCAACACATCCATGCTGGGATCCTTGAGAGCTTTCGCGGCTAAGGGCCGGATCTATGCGGAATGCGGAGGACTGATGTATCTCTCCCAGAGACTCGCCTCCCTGGAGGGCGATTCCATCCCCATGGCCGGCTTGATCCCCGGGACCTGTGTGATGGGCTCGCAAGCCGCGCAGATCGGGCATCGCATGATCTCGACACAGGGCCCCTGGCTGGGAGGCCTGGAACTGCGGGGACATGAATTCCATTATTCGCACCTCGAACCCGACACGACGCGACCCGCCGCCAGACTCCGGCACCCCAGGAGAGGAGAGTGGAGGGCCGATGGATTTGCGTCTCCAGCCCTCTTTGCCACCTATGCCCACCTGTACTGGCCCAGTGAGCCATCCATCGTCTCTAGGCTGCTGCCATGAGATCGCAAAGGGGGCTGGTGTTGATCCTTGTTGTGGGCCTCCTGGGGTTGCTGGCTTACCTGGCCCTCAATATGGCCTCCACCGCCAAGACAGCACGCAACCTTTCATCCTTCGGCCTACTCCAGACCCACGCTATGTTGCTGGCCCGATCCGGGGTTGAAAAGGGGAGGGCCGGCCTCTACCTTCCTTACCAGCAGGGCCATCCCCTCTCCGCTCCATACCGGGCAACTCCGAACCTGTGGGGTGTGACGTTGCCCGTGGGCACGGCAAGTGGTTGTTCCATCCACATCTGGGATTCCAGCGGACGGATCTGCCTCAACGATGGCGTGAGAGCCGGCCAACATGAACAGGCCACCTCTCCGATTCCGGGAGGGTACCAATCCAACGCCGTGGATCATGAAGGGGTTTTCAATATCTCCGGCTGGGTCAACCACCGCCTACGATCCATCCTCAATGCCTATGGTGATGTGCACCGTTTTGCTGCCCAGATCGGCTGGCCCGACTGGGTGAGGGATGCCACCGATCCCACCCAGATGGAACCCACCTACAACGCCATGTTCACGCATTCGGCCACCGACAGCGGCGACAGGTATGCCTCCTCCCCGCCCCTCAAGGACAATGGACAGCCAACCACCCTACCTCTGGAAAGCACAGGCCTCGGCGACAGGATCATCGGAGCAAGGCCTCCATCAGGATATGCCGATATCGAACAGGTCCGCGCCCTTATCGATCAATGGGGCCTGGAGCAATTACCGCCGTCTTATGCGGGCACGACGGGCTTTTTTGAAATGGTCAGTTATGACCTTTGCATCGCTGCCTGGCATGACGAATCATTCTGGAGAATGACCTCAGAAATCGGTCCTGACAATGACGGGGACGGGACTGTGGACTATCCCAACGACTTTACGGTCATCCCACCACCGACAACATCCCTGGGATCCATGGAATCATTCAACCTGACCATGAATTTCGGTGATCTGTGGAGGCCCCACCCCGTTCCACCTATCAACCTGAATGCCGCCAGCCGCGAGGTGAGGGCTGCGGTGTTTCAGGCTCCCTCCAATATCAGCTTGGTCTCCCAGGGGTCGGAGAATGACACCATCAATCTGATCGGGGGCTTTTTCAACTCAATCAAGAACGGTCGGCCCACACTGGGAGTGGGTGGCCCCATCTACCGCAATCAGCGAATCCGCGAGAACGGGCTCCTGCTGACCGCCCTTCCCACCACCCAGTCAAGCCTCCAGCGCAACAAGCATCTGAGTGTGCGCGATGCCATGGTGTCATCACAGGCCTATGAAGGAGTCGCCCAGTTTCGGGGATGGCCCGACAGTTTCGAACGTTTTGCCTGGCACCTCAGGCAGCACCTGTTGGAAGCGCGGATCCTCGAGCATGCCGAACCGGGTGGCCTCTATGGAACCCCCCCCGTCATGGATGGAATCTCGGATCAATGGACTCTTTCCTTGCTTTACCCCCATCTGTTTTCCCTGGAACGCCGACTGCCATCCTGGATGGGAGCCCCCTTGGCCCTTCTCTCACCATTGAACCAGTCCCGCAATGCCTTGACTCAAAACATCCGCTGCCTGCTGAGTGTGGAGGATTTTGTCTTCCGCTCCCACCTGCCCAAGGTGATGTTTCTCCCGTCCGGGATTTTCCAGATCCGCTCTCACGCCGAGGTCAACGAAGGCACCTCCCATGCCGCGCGCACCATCGAAACCACCCTGAAGGCCTTTGAGACAACTGTGTTGCGAGACCAGCATTCCTTTGCCCAATTCACCGATTCCCTTCAGACCTCCCCCGACATCCTTATCGGCCCCGAACCCCCTGGCGTCGCCCCGTCGAGGACCCTTGGAGTTGTGGGACTCAGGGATACCCCCCAGGACATCCCGGGTGGTATAAGGGGTGCCGATGGCGGCCCAGTGATCGCCTCGCGCTTTGACTTCAACTTTGATGCCCAGGGCCTCGACCGTTGGACCGGCGGTGCCTATGACCCCATCATGCCCGCTGACCCGGCTGTGGATTCCCAGGTCGACCTTCAGGGTTCTTCCCTGGAAGGCGCCAATGTTTCCCTCTTTCCCCAGGGCAACGATGCCTGTGATCTGAACCCCTTCGGAGGATTGTTTCTTTCGTCGCTGGGTCATGGTCGCACCAGCTCCCAGCGATTCACCGACTCGCTGTATTTCAGGCCCAATGAGTTTCTCTTTCCCACGGACCCTCTGCCGGCCCCCCTCTTGAACAGCCCGGGCACACATGGCAACAGGGGACTGGTATCGCTCTGGGTGAGGGTCCCCAGTGATTATCACCTCGATAACATCAAGAATATATTCCACCTGACGCTGTGGGAACGCGCCTTTGTCAAAATTTTCACCAACCCCTTACAGCCTCCCCCATCGGGTAGTTATGAATCACGGCTAAGACCCATCACACTATCGTTGAGTTACACCGAAATCAGCGATGCCGCTATCGGTCCACTGGGTCGCGGATTTCGCTTCGAAGTGGGTGTCGGCAATATGTCCTATAACCAGAACGGCTATTCGATCGACCCCTGGACAAACCTCCAAGCCACTCCCTTCCCCCAAACGGAAAGCGAATACCTGGTCACGAATCCCCAATTCAACATGATGCTTTTCCCCTATGCGGGAAGTCTCACAGTGGGAGGAGGGGGTGTCCCCTGGTATATGGTGAATTTGACAACGGCCCTCGGGGGTGTCTCGGAATCTGCGAGAAGTTGGGATCTGTTCAGCAAACCTGTCCAAGATGAACCCTACGTCTTCCGTCCGGGAAGCTGGGTCAGGCTGATCTGTCGTGTGGACACCAGCCGGCGCACGGATCCCAACAGCCCACCCACCTCATCGGGGTTGAGCAGTTGGGAGAAATTCACCCTGTCGTGCCACCTGGGTTCCGCCGTGCTGGAAAACCCCACCAGCCATCGCTCACCCGGCATGAAGAACAGCAAGATGGTGCTCTCATGGGGAGAAAGACAGTTCCAAACCCAACAAGTTTTGAATTCCTCCTTCCCCATCAACAGCCCCTATGGAAACCTCCTGCCATTGGAAAGGTTGAATTCCTCCATCGACAATCTTGTCATGCAATTTGGAGGCTTCCCCAACAACACCTTTGATTCGCGACGTGATTACAACCCACGCCAATTGCGTGAAGCCTTCATTGCGCTCCCGGGTCAGAAGAGCCGGCGCTATCCCATCTCGGCGACACCCCTGATGGAACCCGTCTGGGTCCTCGATCCTTCCCTCCCTGAGGGATCCAAAATCCTTGAATGGGGCGCACGCATCTATGATGTGCCTTTCACTCCGGAATACGGCCCTGTGGGCAGTGCCTGGAGCCGCTGGCCCGTGAGGGCTCCGCGCATCGATCTGGAGATGCTGGATCCTTCAGGAAACCCTGTTCCCTCACCCATACAGACCTCCCTGGCTGTGGAAGACCAGGGACTCGTCACCAAATCGGGAGCCTGGCAAGCCTTTTCCCTCGTTCCATCTGAAGGCAAACGGCTGGGCCTGCGCTACAAATCCAGGGACACCGCGGGCAGACCCCTGTCTGGAAATCAGGAAAATGAAACGGCCATCTACAGCCCTAACAGAAGCGGTTCCAGTCAATCGTTCTACCTTTCAACGGATCCCAACCACTACGAGGCTGTCGGCGATGACAACGACCTTACTTACATCCAAGGTGTCAATGGACAGCTGGACCTTTTCGGATTCGATAATGACATCATTCCCCCGGGGTCGCAGATCCACTCCGTCACTATCATCGCCAAGGTTCGAAGCGAACCCGACCCGGGCGAAACTTCCACTGGCACCCTTGTCCTTGGCCCGCCAGGCTCTGAACATGACGGAGGGTCGTTCTCGTTGCAAGGCAATGAGCAGAACGATTTCAGCCACACATGGAACCAGAATCCGGAAACACTGTCGGCCTGGAATGTCGCGGATCTCGACAACCTGGAATTTGGGGTTCGTGAGATGAATGACGTGAATGAACTTCGTGTCATGAAGCTCAGATTGATCGTTGAATTCTCCACCTCCAACGATGATGGCACAGTGGTCACCGACATCCCTTGGATTCAGGAAGTTCATTGGCGCTGGATACCCCTTAGTGGCATTCAAATACTGAAGTGGAAAATGGAATAATATTTCTATATGTTTAAATAAATAATTTAATATTAAATTATATTGAGAATATTTTATTACTTTTTCTGTCTAAATTAACCAGGGGTGACGATATCCCTATATATGTTCTATATAGGGTATGAATAAACCATGAGTAGGGGCTTTTCATATTATTGGTTGGCTTTTTGGCTGATCGCCTTTTTGTCGGGCCCCCCGATGTTGCACGCTGCTGGATTCGTTGTCGATACCACCGACGACGTCGAAGATGGGGATGTCAGTAGCATCGCCAATTTGTTGTCCGATCCGGGAGCTGACGGAAAGTTTTCACTGCGCGAATGCATCACGGCCATCAACAATGACGGCACAGGGTTCAATATCTATTTTGACAACTCTGTTTTTCCCACCAATGCCCAAGCCGTCATTGTGCTGCAAGGCAATCAACTTCCATCCTTGCAGATCGACAGCACATTGATCTATGCGGGGGATGCCGGCGTGACCCTTGATGGGAGCGATCTTACTGATGGATCCGATGGCATCACCATTGAAGCTAGTTTTTGCACTGTACAAGGTCTTTGGATCCGCAATTTTGCTGATGATGGCATCGAAGTGACAGGGCCAAACACCCAGGATGTGTTGATTGGCGGCGGCGATACCACCTATGCCAATTACCTCATCAACAATGGCGACAACGGTATCGAAATCACCGCAGAAAAGAATGTCAATATCGTCGGGAATTACATCGGCACCTACCCAGGATGGGAAGACAGAGGCAACGGCTCCAACGGCATCTACCTCAATGGGGTTGGAGACATCCTGGTTGGAGGTGCGATGAAAACTGATGCCAACTACATCGCCTTCCACGATAACGCGGGTGGCGCCGGCATCCGCGTTGACAACGGAACCTGCACTATCACAGGCAACTTTATCGGCACCAACAGGTCGGGCGCTGACTTGGGCAACCATTACGGAATCTATTTAGCGACTGGTGCCGATACGGCTGTGATTGGTGCCAGCACCTATGGATACGGCAACGCCATTGGCCAGTCCAACAGCTACAACATCTACTACCAGGCCAGCAGTGGCACCCAGACCATCAAAGGCAACTTCATCGGCACCACCTACGACGCCGGCACCTGGAGGGACTTGGCTTCCCAGAGCCACGGCATCTATGTGGATGGAGCCGGCACCCTGACCATTGGGGGCACCTCCACCGGCAGCCCAAGCACGGCGACTTCCATCAGAATCTTCGAGGGCAACTTCATCGCCTTCCATAACACAGCCAACATGGCGGGCATCGCCGTCAACAATGGTGCCCCCACCATCAGGGGCAACTACATCGGTAGCAACAGAGCAGGAACCGCTCTGGGCAACGACAGAGGCATCCAGATGAATGCGGGAGCGGACAACGTCACCATTGGCTCAGCCACCTATGGACAGGGCAATGTGATCGGGTCGAACCTGACCGACATCTACAGCGTGGCCTCGTCGGGGACCCAGACCATCAAGGGGAATTTTATCGGAACCACCTACGATGCCGCCACATGGCGGGACCTGGGTTCCACAGGTCACGGCATCTTTTTGTTCAATGCGACCTCCACAACCGTCATCGGTGGTACCTGCACCAACGGCTCAGGACCCCAGAGCATCAATGAAGGCAACTACATCTGTTTCCATGACAGCATCCTCAGCGCCGGCATCATCAATTTCGGATCCGTGGCTACCATCCAGGGAAACTTTATCGGTACCAACCGTGCCGGCAATGATCTCCGGAACACCGTGGGGGCTTGCCTCTTCGATGCCTGCAGTGGCGCCTTCGGGGGCACAACCTATGGCCAGGGGAACGTGGTAGGTCGCTCATCGTCCTATGGGATCTGGACGACGCTAACAAGCGGCACCCAAACCATCAAGGGAAATTTCATCGGCACCACCTTTGATGCCGGCACCTGGAGAGACCTCGGGAATACAGCTCAGGGGATCACAGTAGATAATACTGGTGGCACTCTGACCATCGGCGGGGTTCACACGGGCAGTCCGGCCCATGGCACGTCCACGCGGATCAACGAGGGCAATTACATTGCCTTCCACAACACAGCCTCCATGGCCGGCATCTATGTGAACAATGGAGCCCCCACCATTCAAGGGAACTTCATCGGCACAAACAGGGCCGGTACCGACCTGGGGAATGTTTATGGGATCCAACTAGGGGCAGGGGCCGACAACGTTACCATCGGCGGCACCACCTACGGCCAGGGCAATGTGATCGGACAATCGGACAGCTTCCAGCTTTACTACCTGGCTTCTGGAGGCACCCAGACCGTCAAGGGGAATTTCATTGGCACCACCTACGACGCCGGCACCTGGAGGGATCTGGCACCTGTATCAAACGGGATCTACGTCAGCGGTTCTGGGGGGCTGACTATTGGTGGAACCTCAACCGGGGGATCAGGACCCGAAAGCATCAACGAGGGCAACTACATCTGTTTCCACAATAATGTCGCCACCGTGGGCATCGTGATCGCTGATGGGTCCCCTTCGATCTACGGAAACTATCTTGGCACTAACAGGGCCGGAACCGACCTGGGCAACTACTACGATATCCAATTTCTTGCCGGGGCCGACAACGTCACCATCGGCAGCTCAACCTATGGTCAGGGAAATGTGTTTGGTTGGAGCGATGTGTTGGCCATTTATTACCTGGCCACCGGTGGCACGTCGAATGTCAAGGGGAACTTCATCGGCACCACCTACGACGCCGGCGTGTGGAGGGATCTCAGTCCAGCACTTTATGGCCTCTATCTCAACGGCACCGGCACCCTGAACATCGGCGGAACCCACACCGGAGGAACCGGACCCCAAAGCATCAATGAAGGCAACTACATCTGCTTCTTCAATACACCCAATTTCCCCGGCATCACCGTGTTCAATGGCTCACCCTCCATCCTCGGGAACTATCTTGGAACCAACAGGGCAGGTGACGACCTGGGGAACTCCCAAGCCATCTTCATGAACATCGGCGCGGACAATGCTGTCATCGGCTCCTCGACATATGGTCAGGGTAATGTGATCGGTTGGTCCGATAGTTACGGCATCTACTCCACGGCCAACTCAGGGTCCCAGACCATCAAGGGCAATTACATTGGCACCACCTATGACGGGGGAGTGTGGAGGGATCTGGGCGAGGCCGACCACGGCATCCTCATCAATGGGGCCGGCGTGGCCACCATCGGAGGCTCAAGCTTCGGGGGGTCAGGCCCCCAATCCATCAACGAGGGCAACACCATCGGGTTCCACAACACAGCCGGCAAGGCCGGGATCTATGTCAGCGACGGCTCCCCGTTGATTTACGGAAATTACATCGGGGCTTCCAAAAGCGGGTCCAACATCGGCAACGATATTGGCATCCAGCTCGCCGCAGGGGCTGATGCCGTCCAAATTGGCCATAAAAACTCGGGCTATGGCAATGTTATCTGCTTGAATGCCACGGATGGCATCCTCAGCGCCTCCACGTCTACACTCATCAATGTCAAGTCCAATCTCATCGGTGTCCTGCCCAATGGCACCAGGGCCCGCAATCTGGGCGATGGGATCGAAGTGTCGGCCGGCACCATCACCGTGGGCGATGCCTCTTCGGTGCGCACCAACAACATCGTAGGCTCCATTGGCCAGAAATCGATACGTCAGACGGGTGGCACCATGGAAATGGCAGGGGTCAACTTTGTCTCCGGCGACTGCATCATGACCGGAGGAACCTTCGATATGAATTCCTCGGCCCTGGTTGTCTCGGGCGATATCAACCCCACCGGAGCCACCTTCACCATCGGCACCTCCTCCACCATCACCCTGGATGGGGCCGCACTCCAGACCCTCACGGGAATCACCTCGTTCGAGAGACTGCATTACAGGGGCACATCGTATTTCCCGTTGGGCACCTACTCTATCGCCCAAAAGCTCATTGTGGAAAAGGGGGCCGTGACCGCTCCTGGCGTCACCGTCACTCTCAGCCACAAGGCTGTGGTTCAAGTGGGCGGCATCTCCGGCATGAAAGCCGTTCTATCAATGGATGGGGCCACGTTCACCGTGCCCACACCCGGCACCCATAGCTTCTTTATGAACATCATGTCGGGCGGCGACTTGCACTGCGCCCAAAACACCTTATTCGATTCACTGGCCTCGACAGGCATTGTCTTCAGCAGCGGATCAAGAATGGCCAGCAACACGATCCTGAGCAACAAGAGCGCCCAGTTTCGTGGAGTGACATTCGACAACATCCCCTCCATGGGGTATGGCATCGACCTGAGCGCGCTTACAGCCGGTGACACCAACGCCTTCCCCAAGAACCTCTATGAGATTCGTTTCAATGGGCTCACCACCGGTTATAACGTGAAGGCGGGTGCCAACACCCCCCGCTTCAATTTCCATGTGTTGACAGGCAACTTCGGCACTGTGGACACCAATGGTGAGGACCGAGACGACGACGCCTCGGACAAGATCTGGTGGATTGCCCAGGACATGCTTGTCGTGGATACCGTGAATGACACTCTGGATGGCACCACCTCGAGCATTGCAGCACTGAAATTGAACCGCGGACCAGACGGCTATATCTCGCTCAGGGACGCCATCACTGCCGTGAATACCGACTCTTCGACAGGAAATACCATCAGTTTTGATTCTGTCGTTTTCCCACTTTTGAGTCAGGGTCAGATTGAAATTGCTGGATCCAACCTACCCTCCCTCACCAAAAATGGTACCCGCATCATGGCCAATCAGGCTGGAGTCACACTTGATGGGGTAGCCGTCATCAGTGATGGACTGACGGTCAGCGCTTCATCGATTGTCATCAAGGGGTTGTGGATCCGAAACTTCACCGATGACGGGATTGAAATTGACGCCACGGGTAGCGCCACCATCGGCGGGTCCAACCCTGCCGACGCCAACCGCATCATGGGCAATACCGCGTATGGAATCAATTTTGCCTCGAATGCAGGCAACAGCTTCATCCAAGGCAACTACATCGGGACATACAATGGCTTCGAAGATCGGGCCAACGGGGACGCCGGGATCTTCGTGAACGGGACCGGAACCCTGACCATCGGCGGATTGTGCACAGGGAGCACGGATGGCGTCTCGATTTACGAAGGCAACTACATCGCCTTCCACACCACTCGGGGCATCCAGGTTGCCGCCGGCTCCCCCATCATCAGGGGCAACTACCTGGGCACCAACCGTAATGGTGATGACATTGGAAACAAGTATGCCATCACTGTGGAGAGCGGCGCCGGTGATGTGACGATTGGTGGATCCACCTACGGCCAGGGGAATACCCTGGGGGGTTGCGATGCGGATGCCATCCTCTATGAGGCCAATGGTGGCACTCACACCATCATCGGGAATTACATCGGCACCACGTACGACAACGGTTCCTGGTTCGATCTCAAATGCGCCAGCAATGGCATCCTCGTCAATTGTCCGGGTGCCACTCTGACAATTGGAGGGAGCACGGCTGGCGGTGTGCGCAATTCCAACTACATCGGCTACATCGACGAGGCGACCACCGCCGGCATTAATATTGTCGATGGTTCCTGTACGATCCAGGGTAATTACATTGGCGTCGACCCCACAGCAAGTTCTTTCCCTGAATGCAATTATTCGATCTATATTAATACCGGAGCCGACAACATCACCATCGGCGGAACAACTCCCGGCCAGGGAAATATATTTGGAAAGACCGCAAGTTCGGGCGGCACCAACATCTACTACGTGGCCACTGGTGGCACCCAAAATATCATGGGCAATTGGTTTGGCGTCACCCGTGATGGGGCCCTGGGCGGGGCGATCAGCACCAACAATAACTTGGACACTTATTACGGCATCTATGTGAACACAGCAGTGCAACATGCCGGACTGACTATTGGCGGTACTGCTGCAGGCAGCGGCAACATCTTCGGTAATTTCACGGATTTTGGACTTAGCAACGCCATCCTGATCTCCAATGGGAATGCCACCGTCCAAGGAAACTGGTTTGGCACCACACCCTTCGATCCAACGGGAGACTCCAGCCCCAACAACTACGACCTCTTCCTATCGGCCGGAGCCGACGATGTCACCATTGGGGGTACCGCCGCCGGTGCAGGAAACGTCTTCGCATTCGGAGGCTTTGCCATTTATTACACGGCCACTGGCGGGACACAAAGCGTGCTGGGAAACTTTATAGGAACCAACAGCGCAGGGACTGACCTGGGAGGCGGATTTCAAGGCATCTACGTCAATGGCACAGGCACCCTGACCATCGGTGGATCGGCTGCCGGGTCGGCCAACACCATCGGCTGGTGGGATTCCAATGCTGTGGGCCGCGCGGGCATCCATGTGAACAATGGCTCCCCAGTCATCAAGGGCAACTACATCGGCACCAACGCGGCAGGCGCCAACATCCGTAACCGCAACGGGATCTACCTCGCTGCAGGCGCTGATACCGTGGTGATCGGCGGCACGGCGGCCGGCGAGGGCAACATCATCTGCAACAACCTGGCCGACGGGATCACCAGTCTTTCCACCAACAACTCCATCACCTGCCACGGCAACCTCATTGGCGTGTTGCCTGGGGGCACGATTGCCAAGAACGTCGGCGACGGCCTGGAGATCTCGGCCGGCACCATCACCTTGGGCAGTGCGGGTGCCAGCCGCACGAACTGCCTGGTGGGCGGAGCCGGCAACAAGGGCATCCGCCAGACCGGAGGCACCCTCTCGATGGGTGGCCGGAACTATGTGACGGGCGATCTCCTGATGAGCTCGGGCACCTTCACCCTGGGCAGTTCCATCATGAATGTCACCGGGGACATCCTGGCCACGGGCAGCACGGTTTCAACAAGCACGTCCACGGTCACGCTGGATGGCAGTCGCCAACAAACCCTCACATCCTTCACACCGGTGTATGACCTGCACTATGCCGGCACAGGCTGGGCTCAACTCGCCAGCAGCATGACCATTGACAGGCGACTGATTGTGGAATCGCGCGCCGTCTCCTGCCCCTCCGTCACCCTCACATTTGCCAACAATGCCTCAGTCAAGGTGGGTCGTGGCACCGCATCCAAAGGCGTCTTGACACTGGACAACTCCACTTTCACCACAGCCATCCCGGGGACAAGCCGCTATGCCATCTCCCTTCAGCCGGGTGGGGACATTCACGCCCGGCGGTCACGTTTCGATTCCATGACGGCAGCGGGGTTGGTGTTCAAGGTTGACAGTCATCTGGGCAGCCAGTGGCCCGGGCACACGGGGGTCCGCAATTTCACGCATGTGACCTTCGACAATATCCCCGACGGGGGCTATGGGATGGATCTCACAAGCGTCTTGACCGGAGACGACTTCCCAACATCACTCAGTGAAGTTCGATTTGACAAAGCGGGTGGAGCCACAACAGCGATGAACGTCAACACGTCAGCCAACGATGTCCCGATCAACTTCACCCTCCGCACAGGGGATTTTGGCAGCGTGGCTGCTGATGGTGAGAGCGCTGATACAGACCCTGCCAATCTGATCACCTGGTCGACGACATCGACGTGGGTGGCGCTATCGGAGTTCAAGGTGGAGGGCGACATTCCCAATGACCTGGTGAAGGTTTTGTGGGAGACGGAGTCGGAGACGGGGAATTTGGGATTCCA